>CAIJNJ010000221.1 GCA_903821975.1 uncultured Bacteroidota bacterium | reverse complement strand
GCCCTTTTATGATCATAATGGTTTTAGTGATGTGGCCCTGTATGCAGTGGCTGTGTATTTCATTTCATTTTTGCAATTGCCATTAAAAGCCATGTTGCCTGCCAGTTTCACCGTACTCGCGAAGGCATTTGCAGACAATGATATGCCAAAAGCAAAAGACATTTTTGCAAGGTCTTCTATCAATATCCTTATCCCCACTGCCGGCATTGCTGTACTGGTATGTTGTAACCTTCACAATGTGATCATGGTCATCAAAAATGATTACTCAGAGATCATTCCTGTTTTTGCAATCCTGTTTATCGGTAACATTGTAAATATAGCTACCGGCATGAATGACCAGGTACTATCAATAGCCAACTACTATAAATTTAACTTCTACCTGTCTTTAACACTGATCGGCATCTTGTATCTTCTTATCCGTGTTCTTGTGCCTCGTTACGGCATATATGGCGCCGCCTGGAGCACTACAACGATCCTTATGCTTTTTAATATCCTGAAGTACTTCTTCATATGGCGAAAGCTGGATATGCAGCCATTTTCAAGGAAGACCCCATTAGTGATCTTTGCGGCGGCGATGGCATTAGCCGGCGGGTATTTCTTCCCTCATCTTTTTGATCAGTCGCACCATGTATATGTGCGCACATTTTTGGACGTAGTTATCCGGAGTTCCGTGATCATGGTCATTTATATGGTGATGCTATTGTGGCTAAAACCCTCTGCCGACCTGGAAGAATATATTGCATCAATAAAGAAGAATAAAAGGTTATTTTAATCGACGCCCTTTTTCATTTTTATCACTCCACCAAATTCACTCCGAAGGCCAAAAAAATCAACAAGGTCTACTTTAATACTACCCACAAGTATCGGGCTATCTACGCGCAAAGGAATATGGTTGGCATCATCACTAACCCAAACAGTCATTTTTTCACCACCATTAAATATGGTACCTTCTATCAATAGCGGAACTATTTTTATAGCGTTGAAGGTGCCCATCTTCGTTTTTATTTCTTCCTTACCGAGATACTTGATATAAAGGTTATACACCTTATCATCAAGAAACATATTGAACGGAATTTTGTCCCCCGGCTTGTATTTGTTGTAATCTATATTACGGGCAAAAAATATTGCTGAGAGTACATCCTGTGTGCATTTAGGTATATTGTAAACCTTCTTATCGGAAGTTGCTGTCCCTTTTTTATGATCAAAAGCAACATCCTGCTTTATCCTGAAGCCACCTTCGTCCACATTTCTTACAAACCTTACTGGCAACATGGTTTCCTTGTCAATATAAGTCTCATATTTATCTTTCACTTTGTAAACCCATTCATAAGATTTTGATGTTTTCCCGTCGCCGGTAATATGGAATGTTTTGCGGCCATTGATGTCTTCCGTTTCCGTATTGAAATAAGCATTACCCGCATTTATCCATACAAAATTCAGGTTATAATATACTTTGAACATCAGTTTCTCCCCGTCTTTATAACTGGTGTTCCGTGCACTGCAAAAATCATTTTGCGCATACAGGGGCTCTGTAACAGTCAACAACAAAACACCAAGCACCATTTTAACTATTAAATTCATTTCATTCTTCTTTGAATATTCACCTATTTAACGCAATAATCTCATTCTCATTATCAATATACTCCCAATAATTGATGGCAGCACAAGGTTGAGCAACCATATACCCGAAGTTGCCGCAAGGATGCCTACCATATTTGATGAAAAATGCTGGAACAAGAAAAGGCTTACTTTCCCACGTACCCCCAACTCTGCAAGAACAATAGACGGTATTACTGCCATGATCCAAAAAAATAATGCTGCCATGCAAAAACCTTCTGATAAAGGCATATCAACATTCATCCATTTCAGTAAAAACAAATATTGTGCCGTAAACACCCCAAACCGCAAAACAGATACAGCCAATATTATTATTTGCTTTCTGACGGTGACCCTGTTTAATAATCTGCCATATAATACAAACCGCTTAAGCCACCTGATTTTCTCAAAAGCGGGTAACCATGTCTCAAAACGCCAATATCCCACCACAATAAGAATATTACCTGCCAGGCAAATTCCAAGTGCCACTTTGG
>CAIJNJ010000220.1 GCA_903821975.1 uncultured Bacteroidota bacterium | reverse complement strand
CAGAGCATTTTTATTTTATGCTCCCAAAGAAGCAAGGGATTAGCCTTTGTTTATTGCAGCTATGCCCGGCAGCTCCTTGCCTTCAAAATACTCCAGCATTGCACCACCACCGGTAGATACATAGCTTACTTTGTCTGCAAGATTAAATTTATTTACCGCAGCTACACTGTCTCCTCCACCTACGAGTGAATATGCGCCATTCTTAGTTGCCTCAACTACGGCATCTGCAATGGCTTTGGTGCCATGCTGAAACTTCTCCATTTCAAAAACACCCATCGGGCCGTTCCAGAGAATTGTCTTTGATTCACAGATGATCTTTTTAAACTGGGCTATTGCCATTTGCCCGATATCGAGACCCATCCAGCCGGAAGGTATCTCATTGCTGAGTGCGGAAGATGTATTGGCATCAGCAGCAAACTTATCTGCGATGATACTGTCTGCGGGGAGATGTATACATACGCCTTTTGCATCTGCCTTTTTGAGCAGGTCTATAGCCATGTCCAGGCGGTCGTCTTCACAAAGGGAATTGCCGATCTGGCCGCCTTCTGCTTTGAAGAAGGTGTACGCCATGCCGCCGCCAATAATAATATCCGTAGCTTTTTCCAGCAGGTTCTCTATGATGAGTATCTTATCAGATACCTTGGCACCACCGATAATGGCAGTGAATGGCCTCTTGTTATTATGCAACACCTGCTCTGCAGCCTTCACTTCGCCTTCCATCAGCAGGCCAAACATTTTCTTATCACCGGGGAAGAACTGCGCGATAACAGCGGTAGAAGCATGCGCCCTGTGGGCTGTGCCAAAAGCATCGTTCACATATACATCACCAAGTTTAGATAACTTTTCAGCAAAGTCTTTATCGCCCTTCTCTTCCTGTTTGTAATAACGCAGGTTCTCGAGCAGCAACACTTGCCCCGGTTTCAGATCTTTTGCCTTTTGAGCAGCTCCTTCACTGATGCAATCATCGGCAAACTGAACATCTGTGCCCAGCATTTTGGAAAGGTGCTCTACTACCGGCTTTAAAGAAAAATCGGCCAGGGTAAGATTTGGTTTCTTTTCGATGTCTTTGAGCGGGCGTCCCCAATGGCTCATCAGCACTACGCTGCCGCCATCGGCCAACACTTTCTTAATGGTTGGCAATGCCCCACGGATACGGGTATCATCGGTGATAACACCATTTTTGATGGGTACGTTAAAGTCTACGCGTATCAGCGCTTTCTGGCCTTTGAAATTGTGTGTAGAGAAGTTGGACATATAAATTAAGTCAAAAGTTAAAAGTCAAAATCGTTTTCCGGTTCAACCGGGAAGCAAAAATATAAAAAGACCCTGAACAAGGGCCTTTTTATATTATGATGTATGTGGTACAGCTTATTTGCTGATAAGGCCTGCAAAATAATGTACTGTGCGAACGAGCTGGCTTACATAGCTCATTTCGTTATCGTACCAGCTTACGGTCTTTACCAGTTGGTGATCGCCATTAGCGATAACCCTTGTCTGTGTAGCATCGAATAAAGAACCGAAACGAATTCCGATGATATCGCTGCTCACTATTTCGTCTTCGTTGTAGCCATAGCTTTCGTTAGCTGCAGCCTTCATGGTTGCATTTACTTCTTCTATGGTAGTCTTCTTGTTCAATATAGTTACAAGCTCAGTAAGTGACCCTGTGAGGGTTGGTACGCGCTGTGCAGCCCCATCCAGCTTGCCCTTCAGCTCAGGTATAACCAGGCCTATTGCCTTTGCAGCACCTGTAGTGTTAGGTACAATGTTCTCAGCAGCGGCACGTGCGCGGCGAAGGTCGCCCTTGGCGTGCGGTGCATCCTGTGTGTTCTGGTCGCTGGTATAGGCATGTACAGTAGTCATTAAACCGGTAACAATGCCAAATTTATCGTTCAATGCTTTGGCCATAGGAGCCAGGCAATTGGTAGTGCATGAAGCACAGCTGATAACTGTTTCGCTGCCGTCGAGGATATCGTGGTTCACATTGAAAACGATAGTTTTCATTTCACCTGTAGCCGGAGCTGATATTACCACACGTTTTGCACCCGCCTTGATGTGGCCTTCTGCTTTTTCTTTATCGGTGAAGAAGCCGGTACATTCCAGCACTACGTCTACATTATGTGTAGCCCATGGTATCTGTGCAGGGTCTTTTTGCGCGTATATTTTTATTTCTTTACCATTTACAACGATCGAGTTGTCAGTATGCTTCACATCCTGCCCGAAACGACCCTGTGCTGTATCATATTTCAGCAAGTGGGCCAATACGTTTGGCTTTGTGAGGTCATTGATAGCAACTACTTCTATGCCTTCCATATTGTATATCTGGCGGAAAGCCAAGCGGCCGATACGGCCAAAACCATTGATAGCAACTTTTACTGTACTCATTTTGTAGAATTAAAAATTTATGATGTTTAAAATGTGGCGCAAAGGTATAAAATTCAAAAGTAATTCGAACAGGAAAGGCGGATAAAAATTGATATATGTTGTTTTCATATTGAGCAAATCAATTATACTCTATCTCATTTACCTACACGGGAGCTGCTATTTTCAACGCCCCACCCCAAAGAAAAAACTTTTTTTGTGGGTATCTTTTGTAAGCAAAACCCGGAAAACCCTTTACTGTAGCCTATATTAGTTTTTTTCTTAAGCCCCATTCGCACCCCACTGTCTGAACTATGATTTATTTGATTAAACTGATTTTTATGATTGTATAGTGCGTAAATTCTGTGACAAAATGCACTTAAACTCCGAGGATACTTCATCAAATTATGTGCCGCAGTGCAAGGAGGGGAGAATAATTTACCAACAAATTTCAGTTGGACATTTTTGTCTAGTGTATCCCTTTGGCATCGAGGGCTTTCTGGTAAGCGCGGGCATTCTTCAGTTGCTCGTCAAATGTGGAGGCGAAACTGGAATGGCCGCTAAAGTCTTCCTTTGCGCAGAAATAGAGGTAAGTTGTTTTGGGTGCCTGTAATACCGCGTCTATGGAACTTGCCGCAGGGGTGCATATGGGACCGGGTGGTAACCCGCCATACTTGTATGTATTGTATGGAGAAGGATTATCAAGCATAGCGCCTGCTACCCTGCGAATGGAGAAATCGCCAACCGCGAATTTCACGGTAGGATCGGCCTGTAGCTTCATCCCTTTTTTAAGCCTGTTCATATACACACTTGCTATTTTGGGTTTGTCGTCACTCATATTTGTCTCCTCATCCACAATGGAAGCAATAATAGTGGCCTGCACTGGTGTAAGTCCTTGTTTCACAGCTGCTTCTTTGCGTGTTGCATCCCAAAACCGTACATAACTCCGGTTTAATTTCTTAAACGCCTTATCGGCAGCGGTGTTCCAGAAAAAGTCGTAAGTATCCGGTATGATGCCGCACATCACCGTATTTGTATCAAGCGCAAAAGACGACAAGTAATCTTTGTCCGCTAACATCTCCTGGAGTGTGGCCGAATCAGCTTCAAGATTTGTAGCGAGTAATGTAATAAGGTCTTTTTTTGTGCGTAATTTATTGATCACCAGCTTCACGGGTGTTTGCTTGCCGGAGTGTAACAGGCGGATGATGTTGTAATTACTCATGAACGCATTAATCTTGTACTTGCCGGCGTGTATATGTGATGGAAGACCTGCT
>CAIJNJ010000219.1 GCA_903821975.1 uncultured Bacteroidota bacterium | reverse complement strand
GAGACGCAAAATTTTGCGTCTCTACGAAAGTGTATTTATTTGTTAAACATATCGTTGATCCAATTTTGAGGATTTGTGACGATGTATTTGTGGATTTTTCTATACTCGTTATCATCACGAATAATGTGATCGTGAAAACGTGATTGCCATATAAAATCAATTTTGTTTTGCTTAGCGTGCTTTGTGACTCCAATTTTATATCCACGTATTATTGAACCTAAGTTTTTCGATTGTGGACCAAATTGGTTTCCGGTTTGGCTATTTGATTTTAATGCCGGCAAATCGTGTTGAAAGGAATGATTTTGTGAAGAGGGTTCGGGGTTATGTAGAGACGCAAAATATTGCGTCTCTACAGCAATAGGTTTATTAATGATAATTATTCCGTGAACATGATTCGGCATAATCGTGTATGCTCCTAATACTACAAAAGGGAAATGTTCCGGTATTGCGGCCCAACAATTCTTTGCGGCAACACCCAATTCTGATAATTGCATTTTATCATTTACGATCCGACCAAAATGATGTTCACCATTCGCGGTGCAAATTGTAACAAAATATGGTGCATTGCTACTATAATCCCAAGATCGTAACCGGGCAGATTCTGTACGGTATTTGTTGTTGAATAAGGTCACAAATATGCTTTATAAACATAAACTAAATACAGAACAAGAAATTTTGATTCTATTATTCTACTTCTGTTTTTATTTGTTTATTTATTAATTTTTTTACGGTTTCAAACACTTCCATATTTGATGTAAAATTAACACATTGAGTAGTATATATGTCTTCATTATCCTTGCTATAAAAATCTGCCCAAGCTATATTACCTGTTGTCCCTCCGGTTGCTGTAGATAGCATTAGAAAAACCTTGAGCTTAAAATCCGCATCTTTTTTGTTTTCTACAATTTTCCAGTATCCCCACTTTTCCAAATAATCGTACGATTTTTTGTAAGCTGATTTATCATTTACTTGTAGAAACACCTTGCTGCCTTTAGGTACTAATGTTTTTAAGTCCTGAGCAGATGCAAAAAAGGTTTGTAATAATAAAAATAGTAAAATGCTTGTTTTCATATGGTAGTATTTATGAGTCAAATGTATAACAATAAATTTGTGTTTAATAATATCGGACGTGTTTCAAACTGTCATAGGCTATTGCATTTTTTTACAGGCATTCTGGTGGGGCGTTACCCATCGCTCAAATACTAGAGCTATAGGGCGTTATTGCTAAATTTATTGAAGTTTCCGAACTTTCTTTCACTTCTTTTTATACACATCTCTTCTGTGAGCAATGCGTATTACCTCAATAATGAGCAGAGCATTTTCTATTCTATAAATGATCCGGTAATCTCCACTGCGTATCCTGTATTCTTTTTCGCTGCCTTCTAATTTTATACTGCCATGAGGATGGGGATTTGTAGCAAGCGCGTCTATTTTGGCAGTTATGGTATTGGCTATTTGTTTTGGAAAGGATTCTAATTGCTTTTCAGCAGTACGGCTGATAGTTACCTGGTACATACTAATCAATTATACCTTTTGCTTTTAAACGACTTTTGGCATCTTCCCAGTTGCTATAATCATTTTCTTTTTTTGATAGCTCTACGGCCAATATATCTTCAAGGTCTTCCATAAATTCCATAACGTCATTTTCGGTTTTGCCTTCCTGCTTCAGGCGCGCGAAATCTATCAACAATGCTGTTCTTTCACCTTTGTCGTTTGTTACAAAATTCAATCCGGTCATAAAAATCCTTTTTCTACATCAAAGTTAACTAATAATATATAAAAATCCGTTCCAACCTATATACTGTATGGCCATTTAGAATATCCTTTAACTTTCCTATTAACCTAAAAAACCTACCTTTGCAGCCATTTTTATATATATGCCAGTACCTGTTCAGACCATTGATGATGTAGTGATAAAATTCGCCGGAGATAGTGGTGATGGTATGCAGCTGACAGGAAGCCAGTTTACCAACAGCAGCGCCCTTATAGGCAATGACCTTTCCACTTTCCCTGATTTTCCGGCAGAAATTCGTGCCCCGCAGGGTACAGTGCCCGGGGTGAGTGGTTACCAGCTTCATTTTTCGAGCAATAAGATATTTACACCGGGAGATAATTGCGATGTGCTGGTAGCTATGAATGCCGCTGCGCTGAAGGTGAACTTAAAAACCTTGAAACCGGGTGGTATAATCATCGTAGATACTAGTGGCTTTGACAGCAAAAACCTGCGCCTTGCCAACTATGCGGAAGGTGTGAACCCGATAGAGGACCAATCGCTGATAGGCTATGATGTGCATAAAATGGACATCACCAAGCTGACAAGAGAAGCACTTAAGGATATACAATTAGGCACAAAAGAGAAAGACAGGGCGAAGAATATGTTCGTGCTGGGATTCCTGTATTGGCTTTACAACCGTGAGCTTACAAGCACCTTCTCTTTCCTTCATGATAAATTCAGCAAGCGGCCGGATATATTAGAGAGCAATATAAAGGCACTACAAGCCGGATATAATTATGGCGATACGGTGGAAGCCTTTGCTGCACGTTACAAGGTGGGTAAGGCAAAATTGCCAAAGGGTATTTACCGCAGCATTACCGGAAACATAGCACTTACGTACGGGCTGATAGCCGCTGCTGAGAAAAGCGGTCTACCGCTGTTCCTGGGTTCATATCCTATAACTCCGGCATCTGATATACTGCACGAACTTTCGCGACACAAGAATTTTGGCGTACGCACCTTCCAGGCGGAAGATGAAATAGCCGCAATTACTGCATCGATAGGCGCGGCTTATGGCGGGAGCCTGGGTATTACCACTACATCCGGGCCGGG
>CAIJNJ010000218.1 GCA_903821975.1 uncultured Bacteroidota bacterium | reverse complement strand
ATTTACTTATTTTGTTTGCAAATACAAATCTTACCTCATTTCAAGGCACAAAAATGAAAAAAATACACTTAGCACCGTTTGCGGCAGTTCTTATCTTTTTAGTTTGCTCCTGCGGTGGTGCAAAAGATCAATCCGGATCGGCAAATGTGCCGGCAACTACCATGGCCCCCGGCGAGGCTGTGTACAAAAAGACCTGTATCACCTGCCACCAGGCAAATGGAGAAGGGCTGCCCAATACATACCCGCCATTAGCTAAGTCCGATTTCCTGGCAGATAAAGATAAAACGATAGGGCAGGTACTAAAAGGTTTTTCGGGCGAGTTGGTTGTGAACGGGAAAAAATACAATAGCGCCATGCCGGCCCAGCCGCTTTCGGATGATGAAATTGCTGCCGTGCTTACCTACGTGAATAGCAATTTCGGCAACAGCGGTAACGCGGTTACTGCAGATGAAGTAAAAGCAATAAGGGCTAAACTGTAGGGGGAGTTTCCTCCCTTACCATTCTCCTGCTGCCTTCATAGAGTTCATATTCCATGAGCCGGCAATCGATGATACTGGTGTAGAATTCTATTCTGCGCTTAGCCTTCAGCCCTATTTTTTTGGCAAGCTCGAGGTTGCCGGTAAATATGTAGCCGAAGTAACCGCCGCATTTCTTTTTCATAAAGTCACCTATGCGCGCATAGGTTGCTTCCAGTTCTGTTTCGTTACCCAGGCGCTCGCCATATTCTGGGTTCATAAACATTACACCCTTGCCGCCTTCGGGTACTTCAGTGGCTTCGAAATCGCAGACTGCGAATGTTATCAGATCGGCAACCCCGGCAGCGAGTGCATTTTTGCGGGCATTGCCAATAGCCACCTCGCTGTAATCGGTGGCAATAATTTTAAGGCCGGGAATATCTATTATCTGTTTGTCAAGCCGTGCCATCTCATCATGGTACACCTGTTCGTCGTACCCCTTCAGGTGCATGAAGGCATAGTTCAACCGAAACAGGCCGGGGCGTGTATTTGTGGCGATCAGCGCTGCCTCAATGGCTACGGTTCCTGAGCCGCACATAGGGTTGACAAAAGGTGAAACCCTGTCCCAACGGGTAGCAAGTATAGTCGCTGATGCAAGCGCTTCCAGCATAGGTGCGCGACCGGGTATCTTACGATAGCCATGCCGCCCCAGCGAATCGCCGGAGGTATCAACAAATACTTCAGCCTGGTCATTTTTCCAGAACAAATGGATAACTGCGCCCGTAAGTTCAGCGCCGGTAGAAGGTCTTGTACCTGTCTTCTCGCGCATACGGTCCACTATGGCATCCTTTACACGTAGGTTGGCAAACATGTTATTGTTGATAGTATCGTTGAGCACATTGCTTGTAACCGAGAAATAGCCTTTATCTGGTATTATTGTTTCCCAGGGATAGGAAACCAGGTTTTTATAGACGTCGTCCGCATTCACCGCGTCAAAATGTTTGAGGCTATATAGTACCTGGCTGGCACAACGCAGGTTAAGGTTAAGCTTTATGCAGTCATTGATAGTAGCATGCAGGCGCACTCCTGTGACAAATACTTCCTCCACGGTAAAGCCCAGCTCGGCGACTTCCTGCGCTACATAGGGTGCAAGGCGCTTGTTGCAGGTAATTGTAACAGGTGCTATGGTTGTGTATAAAGACATGGGCCAAAGGTAGGATGATACGGGGTATTTATAACTAATTAGCGCCGGATATAAACAACAAAGGCTCCACAAGGAGCCTTTGCGAAGACAATAACAAATCCTTTTTAATCGCCGAGGTGTTTCACCTTCACCAGGTAAACAGAGAGCAGAATAACTGCCACTATGGATATGCAGAGGAAAGTAATGATCTTTTTATAGGCGCCATTGGCATCCTTCAGGCCGTGTAGTTCGTTAATATTGTTGAGTATGTTTTCCATGCGCGAAAACGCGGTCTCGCCTTTTATCACATAGTCGTAGGCGCCATACTTCATGCTATCTACAGCTACCTCCAGCTTGTCCTGCCCGGAAAGCACGATGACCTGCACTTTGGGATGCAGTTCTTTTATTTTTTTCAGTACTTCTACACCATTCTGCGCATTGGGGAGATGGGAATTAAGATGGAAGTCGAGCACTACGATCTCAGGATCGAGGTGCATTTCTTTTAACGCGGCCTCGCCGCTTTCAAAGGTTTTGATCTTATATTGGAACCGATCGGCGATATAATCCTTCAGCATTTCATTCTGTATGGGTTCATCATCAACCAGGAAAATGTATCGTGTGCTTTGTTCTGTAGACATAAAAATGAGGTATATGTGGCAGAAAAATAATAAAAAAATTTATGAAAATATAATAATGAGCTTAAAGATTTTAGGGATCGGTACGCTAATTATTTTTTAACTCATCAAATGCCTTGCTGCACAAGTGTTTCAGGTTAGTTATCAGCTGGGGCAAAGTATCAAAATGGGCGGCCTCCCCGGCAGACTGTTCTATAAGAAATATTTTACTGATCTCTTCTTTTACACCCATGTAAGATAATTGTGGCTTCAGGGAATGTGCAGCTATTTTAATAGTGGGGTAGTCCTTTATCAATAAAGCCTTGTCAATACTTTCTAACAGCTTGGGTGCATTTTCAAGGAACATACCAATGTATTTCTTCTGTTTTTCAGGGTTGTTACTTGTAAGCTGTTTCAGGAATTGCATATCCGTTACATGATCGGGCAGTTTCGGCAATTCATTTTTCGGCGCAATGTTTTCGCTTTTCTCAACGTTTTGCGGAACGCTATTACTCATTACGGCATCCATTTTCAGCAGCAGTTCATCTGCCTGGAATGGCTTGGAAACATAAGCGTTCATACCTATCTCAAAGTACTGCTGCACATCTTCCTGCATCACATTAGCAGTCATAGCTATTATTCTTACACTTCTTGCGGGTTCCGGCAGTGTGTTGCGTATCATTTTTGTCGCCGTTACGCCATCCATTACCGGCATCTGAATATCCATGAGCACTATATCGAACATTTCTTTTTTCAGGCGGTCCACAGCTTCCTGTCCGTTCACTGCTATCTGAAGTCGTATGCCGGGTATTGTTTCCTTCAGGGTGTCTTCCGCCACCATCCGGTTAAATTCATTGTCTTCCACCAGCAGCACTTTTAATTCACTGAGCTTCTGCATGGAGTTATTATCAAGCACACTATCATGGCTCGCAACTTCCTGCACGAATGCCTCTTCAAAAGGTATAGTAGTTGTAAATGTTGTACCCTTGTGCAATTCACTTTGCAGGGAGATGTCGCCGCCCATGAGGCCGGCGAGCTGCTTGGATATGGTGAGGCCCAGGCCGGTACCGCCAAACTTGCGCGTAGTGTCTGCGCCCGCCTGTGTAAAGCTGTCGAAAATAGTATCTACATACTCTGACGCAATACCGATGCCGGTATCTGTTACATCAAAGCGCAGGAATAATTTATTAGCTCGTGTCTTGTCTACTGTTACCCGTACTTCCACATATCCCTTCTCCGTAAATTTTATTGCATTGCCGGCAAGATTTATCAATATCTGGTTAAGGCGTGTAGGATCGCCGGTGAGCCTTTTGGGTATGGCGGGGTCGACAAAAGTGCGGAATTCAATATGCTTTTCCTCTGCTTTCAGCATCAGCATATCTCGCACGCTTTGCACCACTTCACGGATAGAGAAGTCAATATGCTCGATGATAATTTTTCCAGCTTCAATTTTAGACAGGTCCAGTATATCATTGACGATGACCAGCAGATTATCTGCCGACATCTGAATAGCGTTGAGGTATCGCAGTTGGTCGGGTTTAGGCTCTTTTGCCAGCAACAGGCGGGTGAGGCCCACTATGGCATTCATAGGTGTGCGTATCTCATGGCTCATATTGGCCATGAACTGGTGCTTGAGAAAAGCAGTGCGCTCGGCCACCTCTTTTTCTTTCTTGGCCAGTTCTGTTTCCTGGCGCACCTGCAGGTTCTTCAGCTTATTCAGTGTTGTCTGCTTGAAGATGTCTTCCTTTAGCTTTTCAAAGGATTTCAGGTGATAAAATGCTTTCGGGATATCACCCATTTTGTCATAGAGTACCGAGAGCATTTCATGTACGCTCATGAGGTCGTGGCGGCGGGTATATTCAACGGCGAGGATATAGGCGGCGTCAAGTGATTTTAATGCCTGGCGATAGTTGTCATCGTCCATGTGCAGCCGGCCGAGATAGAAATGACAGATGATCTGCACCTCAGCATTTCCCATTTTCTGGGCTTCGACTAAGGAATGGGTCAGGTATTTTTTTGCATTGTCAAAGTCCTGCATTTTGTAATACACCTTGCCAATACCGCTTTCGGCCATTACAAATGCTGCCGTATCCGGCTCGGAACGTTTCAGGTTTTCCTCAAAATAATACAGTGCTTCTTTGACCTCATCTTTTTTAAAGTAGATGTTACCGAGCGTGTTGTAATTATTCAGCAGGCTGTTCACATTATGCACACGCTCAAAGATGGGCAGGCATTTCAGTGCATATTCCAGTGCGCTATCATAATCGCCCAAGTCGTAAAGCAGGTTAGATATACTTGATAATATTACCGACTGGTAATACTCCTCACCAAGCTCCTCATTTATAGCCAGTGCTTTTTCGTAGTGGGTGAGTACATTGGCAAGATCACCCAGGTCGCGATAAATATTGCCGAGGTAATACAGGGCAGTAGCCTCCATGTTACGATCATGGCTTTTTTTTCCGATCACCAGTGCCTCATTCAATACCTGTATCCCCGCATCGTATTCCCCCTTTAAACGATTACAGAACCCCTTCAGGCATAGACCCCTTCCAATACCCCCGGTATAGCCTAATGTTCTTGCCTGTGCAATGATATCATTGGCCATCTGCGCTGCTTCATCCACTTCGAAATTCTTCACTTCCTCGGCTATAATCAACTGGGTGTCTATCCGCGACCGTGGATCCGTTTGCGTAGCCAGTAATTGCTGCCACTCTTTATACTTGGGGGTGTCTGTCATATTTGTATAATTGGGGGTAATAAAATTAAGCAATATTGCATGCCTGGCAATACAACATATTTAAGTTTAACTCACGCTATGTAGAAATTCTCAAACAAAGTGTCTGTATTGACCGCTGCCTTCCGGTTTTTTGGAAAAATACCGAATATCGCCGATCCGCTGCCACTCATGGCAGCATATAAAGCACCCTGGTCGTAAAGTTGCTGTTTAATGGCTGCAAGTGCAGGGTGCTGCGCGAAAACAGGCCCCTCGAAATCATTACTAATATTATGTTTCCACTCAGTCAGGGGTAAACTGCCGATATTACGAAGGTCGAAACCGGCAGGTTTTGGGGTTATCATACTGAACGCCTTACCGGTGGCGACGTGCACCTTCGGGCATATGAGTTGTATACTATATTCTGAGAGATCGAGGGCGATATCCTGCATGACCTCGCCCCTGCCAGAGGCAAATTGAGGTGTATTGTATATAAAGAACGGACAGTCGGAGCCCAATTGCAGGGCATAGGCGGCCAGTTGTGCGGCGCTCAGCCCCAGATGGCAATATTCATTCAGCAGGCGCAGCATATGAGCGCCATCTGCTGAGCCACCGCCAAGGCCGGCCCCCATGGGAATGATCTTGTGCAGGTACATATCCAGCGGAGGCACTTTACCGGGATGATCTGCACTTAAAATCTGATAGGCTTTCCATACAAGGTTATCTGTTTCATTCCCGGCTACAGCCAGGCCGCTGGTATGCAGTTTAGGTCGGGCGGCAGGTACGATCTCTAATACATCATTCACCCGCAACGGATAAAAGATGGTCTCAATATCATGATACCCATCGTCCCGGCGGCGGGTGACGTACAATCCCAGGTTCATTTTACAATTTGGAAAGCTGAGCACTTTAAAAATTCAAAATTTAAAATTCAAAAGTTAAAAGCACCGTAGTGACCTTTATTATAACGGCAAATATTACCGTCATTGTTATAAAGGGTGAAATTATCGTATTTTTGAAGACATAGTACGAATTCAAAGTGTAAAGTTACTTTACATCCGGTGGTCGCTTCGTTTTTGACTTTTGAATTCTGGCTTTTTGAATTTGATGACATGAAAGAAGTTATAAGACTGAATGATATACGCAAAAGTTATTTCCTCGGTAAGCAGGAGCTGCCTGTACTGAAGGGGATAAACCTGCTCATCAGTGAAAATGAATATGTAGCGCTTATGGGCCCTTCGGGCTCAGGGAAATCTACGTTGATGAATATCCTGGGCTGTCTTGACTCGCCAAGCGGCGGGCAGTACATACTTAACGGCAAGGATGTGAGTAATATGGGCGATGACCAGCTCGCAGATGTGCGCAATGTGGAGATCGGATTTGTGTTCCAGCAATTCAACCTGCTGCCAAGACTTACTGCATGGGAAAATGTGGGCCTGCCCCTTATCTATGCCGGCGCCAGCAGGAAAGAGCGCGAAGAGCGTGCCAGGGCTATGCTGGATAAAGTAGGTCTTACCGACCGTGCCCACCATAAGCCAAACGAACTCTCCGGCGGGCAAAGCCAGCGCGTGGCTATAGCACGTGCGCTCATCAACAACCCATCCCTGCTGCTGGCCGATGAGCCCACCGGTAACCTGGACAGTAAAACATCTGTGGAGATAATGGAATTATTTGGCAAGATACATGAGTCGGGTAATACGGTGGTGCTGGTAACGCACGAAGAAGACATTGCCAACTATACGCATCGTGTAATAAGGATAAGGGATGGCCATGTGGAAACAGATACAACACAAAAACCTAATTCTGCGCCCTTAATGGCGAGGTAGCACATGCTATACCTTTTTGCTTTTGACTTTTTTACTTTTGACTTTGCAAGATGTTCAAGATATACACAAAAACAGGGGATAAAGGTGGTACCAGCCTGATAGGCGGCGTTAGGGTGCCCAAAAGCCATATCCGTATAGAGAGCTATGGTACCGTGGATGAATTGAATTCATACATAGGCATGGTAAGTGATATGGCGCAGCACCAGCAGATAAGTACATGGCTGCGCGAGATACAGGACCGGTTATTTACAATAGGTTCGGTACTGGCAACAGCACCTGATAAGGAAGTAAAAATGAAGCTGCCTGATCTGCATGATGCAGATGTTACCTGGCTGGAACAGCGAATAGATGAAATGAATGAAGTGCTGCCGGAAATGCGTTCGTTCATACTGCCCGGGGGTAACCTTGCTTCATCTACCTGCCATGTGGCCAGGTGTGTGTGCCGCAGGGCAGAACGTATATGTGTAGCTATGCAGGAACACCAGGAAGTGATCCCCCAGCTCGTGATTCAATACCTTAATCGTCTTTCTGATCTTTTATTTGTACTGGCCCGGTATATAAGTCACATCAATAATGCGCCGGAGATCGAGTGGCGTGCAAGAATTTGAGTAATCCAATCAATCTTCAGTTTAACCGCAAACCTGCCTGCCGGTAGGCAGGGGCGCAAAGCTCCACGTATAGAACTGATGTACTACTTGCACGCTATTATGGTAACCACCATCGATTATTGCGTGCAAATATTTTGTAGCTGAAAGTGATGGTAATGGTTGAATAAGCATCATTGCCCGGGTTACCTCTCAAATTACCAGCAGTGTTTGCAGGCGCGTTATTGAAATATGGTTCTTTATCGGCAACTGCTTCTGCGGTAGCAGCCTGTGTTGCAGGCATGTGTGTGTAGAAAGCAGGTGGATCAACATATTTGCCACTCACACCATCCAGGTAGTCGGTGAAGCAGTAACGGTACATGAATTCAAAGCCTAAATTCAAGTGCTGGCCGATATCCCAACGGTAGCCTATGGCCAGCGGAATGGCTGGCTGCCACAATGAATAATTCTTCGGATAATCTCCACCCCAACCTTGCCCTTCGAGGTGCAGATCGTAGGTTTTCACATAAGTATTGCTATTACCTTCGGTACTGTACGGTACAAAATGGAAAACGCCTATACCGGCACCAAAAAATAACTGGCCCCTTCTGTGTGCAGATTTGCTTTCAGGATTGAAGCGAAATGGCATTAATTCAAAAAGTACCGTGCTTTCAAAAGTCTGGTCTTTGGCATTTTGTTCGCGGAGAAAACGCTGCACTACATCACTACCTTCTGCCAGGTTTTTACCCTTCACTTTATCGTAGTTCCACTGGTCTGTGGCATACAATACGCCATAATTAAGCATCATTCTTATAGCAAAACATGGGTGCACTGTGTAGCGGCCAAATAAACCGCCCATAAAGCACATTTTATTGGTGTATTTACTGTTTGTATAATGGTCTATGATAGATTTGGTACCTACATCTCCCCACAGGTCAGTCATTCCGAAATCAGTTCCAATCGACCATCCATCGGGCTCCACATAAATTCTAGCGGCATTCTGTGCTTTTGTTGCCTGGGTAAATACCATACAAAAACAAAACACCAATAAGTTACGGATAAACCTTGCCTGCATGTACAGAAAATTTTGAGGTTGAAGATATAAATTATTTTCCTTTAAACACAGGTTTTCTTTTTTCAAGGAAAGCATTTGTGCCTTCTTTCATATCTTCTGTGGTGAAACACTCCCCGAAACGGGTAATTTCATTGTCAAAACCTTTAGGATCGCACATTGCGGCATCATTAACGCAGGCGATCACCTTTGATATAGCAACCGGAGCTTTAATGTGTATTTTTTGCAATATTTCTTTTGTTTTAGCTAAAAGCTCTTCCTGGGCTACAACATGGTTTACCAGCCCAAGTGATTTTGCATCATCAGCGCTAACCATATCACCCGTCATCATCAGTTCCATAGCCTTGCCTTTGCCGATAAGCTGGGTAAGGCGCTGCGTGCCACCATAGCCGGGTATAAGGCCGAGGTTCACTTCCGGTTGCCCGAATTTTGCATTTGCAGAGGCTATACGGAAATGGCAGGACATAGCCAGTTCGCAGCCGCCGCCAAGGGCAAAACCATTCACTGCCGCAACGATCGGTTTGTGGCAGTTCTCTATTTTATTGAATACGCTATCCTGGCCTAATTTAGCAAGTGCTGTGCCGGCTGAGTAATCGAGTGATACGAACTCACTGATATCGGCCCCGGCCACAAATGCTTTTTCACCAGCCCCGGTAATTATAGCGCTCTTTATTTCATCGTTTTTATATACTTCATCAAGTACTTTAGCCAGTTCTGCTATCACGTCCTTGTTAAGTGCGTTCATTTTGTCCGGACGATTCACGGTTATAACAAGCGTGCCTTTCTCTAATTCTGTAAGTAATGTCGTGTACATTTTGTGTGTTTATGGAATTTGGAATTGATAATTGGGATTGTTTTGTTTGGATTTTGGAATTTTTACTTTTTATTTAAAATTCCGGTGTTCCTGCACCCAGGCTGTAATATAGGCCGCAATTTCGGTAGTGGGAGCGCTTGGGGGAAATAATTTTCCCACACCGGCCGCCTGTAGCGTTCTCATATCTTCATCAGGTATTATGCCGCCACCGGTGAGCAATACATTAGTGAGGCCTTTTTCTTTCATCAGTTGCCAGACCTTGGGGAATACGGTCATGTGCGCGCCACTCAGTATGCTGATGCCTATTGCGTCCACATCTTCCTGCAGGGCAGTGTTCACCACCATTTCGGGTGTTTGCCTGAGTCCTGTGTAGATCACTTCCATGCCTGCATCGCGCAGAGAAGTAGCCACTACTTTAGCGCCCCGGTCGTGCCCGTCGAGGCCTACCTTTGCTACCAGCACACGTATAGGGCGTTTCAGATCGTTGTTCATCACATTGTATTAGCGGGCAAAAGTAAAGATTTATAGCTCACTATCATAGTGCAACACAGCTCAATTATAAATTATTGGCACAGCCGAATGATAATAATTATTTATATTACGAATTAATTTGAAGGTTATGAGTAAAGTAAAGTTGTACCTGCTGCTTACGGCACTGTTATCATTTTTTGTAAATGTCATTTTTGCACAGATAGATACCAATGCCCGTGAAATACCCTGGAAACCGATAAAAGCGGCCGACATCCTCTGGAAAAAACGTGTATGGCGGGAAATATCTGTCTATGAAATGCAGAATGTGGCTCTCAGGGACGATCCCGGATACCCGCAGGAAAATGTTTTTGCAAATGTGCTCTTAAGCGGAATAAATGCCGGTATATATAAGGCATATCTTAAAGTGGATGATCGTAGTTCAGAGAACGTTTTTAAAGAGGATAGCTTGAAAGACGAATGGATCTATTCTGACGAACCGGTGAAAAAAAACGATTCAACAAAGCCGGAAGCACAAGAGTTTATGAAGCCATTGACCAAGGATGAAGTGAATAGCATGGTCGTTTGTGATCCGGCAAGTTTGTCTGTCAATTCCAGGGAATATCTCCATTCTTTTTCGCAGCATAAGAATGATTCAATGACAGTAACGGACAAAGAGACGAAAGCCCCTTATGATAGTACGGCTGTGCAAACATGCGTATATCCACAGCAGGTAGATAAATACGGGATAATAGAAGACTGGATATTTGATAAGGGCGAGGGACAAATGGTGGTACAGATACAGGCCATAGCCCCAATGGCGCATGGAAAGCCGTTGTTTTGGGTACCCTACCGGGATATAAGGAGGTACAT
>CAIJNJ010000217.1 GCA_903821975.1 uncultured Bacteroidota bacterium | reverse complement strand
TAACAGTGAAGCAACTAAATAACTCACTCATTTTTGGGATTAACTATGGTGGGTCAGTTTGGCGAGGAAAAGAGGGGTCACTTTACGCGGAATATCCAGTTTTGTGGCCTTATTTGATTATTCTGTGGATTTACCGGGGTTATTTGCGCCCAAATATTTTGCTGCAATAAAAACAAACCGGCAGCTATAAGTATCGTTTTCATAGTCTTTATTTTTCACCTATTATTTCTAAAATCCATGCCATAATGGGTCTTATCATGGCGTTTTAGCTAAAAATTGGGATAACAGGGAAAATATAAAGTTTTGATTGTATGAGAGTTGGGTGGAGTGCTGAAAAATAAAGAAACCCTTGCGAACAAGGGTTTCTGGATAATGGTGGTGGTGTGGGGCGGGATCGAACCGCCGACACAAGGATTTTCAGTCCTTTGCTCTACCGACTGAGCTACCGCACCAGCCCGTTTTGGGAGTGCAAAAATAGGATTAATCCGCAATTATCCAAAACGCTTTTGCATATTTCTCATTATAGTGGTTATTTTGGGTCATTCTGATGAAGACCTATCCAATTTATATCATACGACCAGTTGCTATCTTAGTAATTATTGTATTTTCTTCTCTATGCTGTTGTGCCCAAAATACTGATATAGACTTGCTACGCGATCTAAACAGGCAGCGGACAGCGTCCATGGACAAAGTGATGACCGGTTTTACAAATTCTGTTTATCCCATTGCGGGACTGGTACCGGTCACAGAACTGATCGTTGGTTATGCAAAGCATGATAAAAAGATAACTGACAATGGCTGGCAAACTATTGCCGGTCTTGGAGTAAACACCATACTCACTTTTGGATTAAAAGATATAGTGAACCGAACAAGGCCATATGTCACTTATACCGACATAAAGCCTTACCGGCATAATACAGATGCGTCTTTTCCTTCAGGGCATACTTCCTATTCATTTTATACTGCGGGGTCTCTGAGTCTCTGTTACCCTAAGTGGTATGTAATTGTACCGTCTTATTTATGGGCTGCATCAGTGGGGTATTCAAGGATGTACCTGGGCATGCATTATCCTACGGATGTGCTTGCAGGGGCGGTAATAGGTACCGGATCTGCATGGCTGGCATACCAGGGCAATAAGTGGCTGCAGCACTGTAAAAGTAAGAGAGCAGCATTGAAACAGGAATAAAGCAGGTCACATTATCTTCCGCTTCACCCATGCACGGAAATTCTCCCAGCGCATAATACCATCACCGGGGTCTTGTAAGGGGCCGCTGTAGGGTGTGCCGCGGCGTATGTAGTATTTGCTGAAAGTGGATTGGTTGATGCCCCATTTCATCAGGAACTGCTTGCGCCCGTTGTTTTTCTTTACCCTTAGTGTAGACTTAGACTGGAAGTGATATACCCGGCTTTTCCCTATGCCTTTAAATACGCGGCAGCCTGCAAACCACATCTTCATTGCAAAATCATCGTCGCTGCTCATGCCGGGGCTTAACTCTATACTGTAACCGCCTGTTATCTCCCAATATTTGCGATGCACAATAGTGGGCGGCCACGTGGAGCCCGACCAGTCGGCCTTTTCAAATGTGTTACATTCTTTCAGTAAAAGCGCTTCATTGAATGTTTCAATGCTTTGGCCGTAATCTTTATTGATAACACACGGGTTGTTATAATTTATAGGCTCTATCATGGTAGCTGACAGCATGAAGTTTTCCGTACCCAGCTTTTTTATTTCATCCATGATCTGTGAATCCCAGCCGGGGCATACGTACATGTCGTCGTTCATGTATACCACATAGTCCATTTTTGCAAGGCCACCTGCTTCGTTCACGGCTATACAGATACCGGCATTATCATCAGAATGTGAATGGTCAATACCTTCATCTTTTGCCCATTGCAGTGTACCGTCGCTGCCATCATTTACATGAAGTATCACCTGGTGTGCATAGGCTGAATTTTTGCGGATGCTTGCCACGCAAAGCTTCACAAATGCCAGGTTATTCCATGTGGGTATGATTATTGAGAACATTCTTTACAAAATAAAAAATAAAAAGTAAAAACTAAAAAAAATCATATTCCACCGGCAAAAGGATGTAAAACTACATTAAACACTACAGATTGTTGTATGCTAAATTGCCAAATGAAAACCGTGTACCTTTATGATTCTAAATACTTTGGGCTAAATACTAACTGCTAAATGTTACTCACCATCCATCCCGATAATCCGCAGCCGCGCTATATACAGCAGGTGGTAGAATGCCTGCGTGACGGTGGTGTGATCATCTATCCCACAGATACAATATACGGCATAGGGTGCAACATCTTTAATGCTGAAGCTATAGCCCGTATCGCGAGGATAAAGAATATAGATGCAAAAAAAGCGCAATTCTCTTTTATCTGCAGCGACCTGAGCCATCTCAGCGACTACGCCAAGAGTGTGAGCACGCCTATTTTCAGGCTGTTAAAGGCGGCATTGCCGGGGCCTTATACTTTTATTCTCAATGCCAGCCGGCAGGTGCCCAAACAGTTGAAAACCAAGAAGGACACCGTGGGTATCCGCATACCGGATAACAAGATATGCGCTGAAATAGTGAAACTGCTCGGACATCCATTGATGAGCGCATCGCTGCCTATGGATGGCGATGTGGAATACTATACAGATCCCGAACTTATGTATGAGCAGTTTGGTAATCTTGTAGATATTGTCATCGACGGCGGGCCAGGTCATACGCTATCATCCACAGTAATTGATTGCACCCGCGACCAGGCTGTGCTGGTAAGAGAAGGGGCAGGGGAGTGGGAATCTTTAATTAGCTGATTTGTTGATTAGCTGATTAGCTAATTGAATGATTTGTAGTTATTTTGCACGCTTATTGTTAATCAGCTAATAATCACATCAGGTAATAGACTAAGTATGAAGCACGCATATATTTTTCCTGGACAGGGCGCACAGTTTCCGGGTATGGGAAAGAGCCTTTATGAAACAAGTTCTCTTGCAAAAGAATATTTTGAACAAGCCAACGAGATACTGGGTTTCCGTATTACGGACATCATGTTTGGAGGCACTGAAGCAGAGCTGAAGCAAACGAATGTAACACAGCCGGCTATCTTTCTCCATTCGGTGATACTTTTTGAAACCACCCCAAACCTTATTCCGGATATGGTTGCAGGTCATTCGCTTGGCGAGTTTTCTGCACTGATAGCTAATAAGGTTTTGTCTTTTGAGGATGGGCTTCGCCTCGTAGCTCGCCGTGCCGCGGCTATGCAGCGTGCCTGCGAGATAAATCCCTCTACAATGGCGGCGGTGCTGGGCCTTGACGACGCGAAAGTAGAAGAAATATGCCGCGAGTTTACAGATGAAGTGGTAGTAGCAGCCAACTATAATTGTCCCGGCCAGCTTGTGATCAGCGGGAGTAATGAAGGCGTAAGGCAAGCTTGTGAAAAGCTGAAAGCAGCCGGTGCCAAGCGTGCACTTATACTTCCTGTGGGTGGTGCATTCCACTCACCGCTCATGGAGCCAGCTCGCGAGGAGCTACAAGAGGCTATTGCAAAAACCACGTTCAATAACCCTACATGCCCGGTATACCAGAATGTGGATGCCAGCCCATACATAGATCCTGCGATGATCCAACAAAACCTCATTAACCAGCTTACCGCACCTGTGCGCTGGACACAAACAGTGCAGAAAATGGCAGGGAGTGGTTGCAATCATTTCACAGAGGTAGGGCCGGGAAATGTGCTGCAGGGATTAGTGAAAAAAATTGCTAAAGATGTGGTAACGGATGGTCTGAACTAAGAGTCTGAACCACGATTTTTGGGATTAAAGGATTACCGGGATGCGCTAACGATAATCATACCACAGACCTAAAACATTGCCCCACTTTTATTTTGGAAAAGTGGGGCAATGTTTTTTCTTAAGTTGTTGAAAATTAATAGGTTGCGATACTTTCAATGCCACATTTATGCCCCATCAATGCCCCACTTCGACCACGCTCAGTACACGCGGGATGCCCCATTTGATGCCCCATCAATGCCCCACTTTTTTTTACTTCTCCGGGTGAAACTGAAAACTATATTCCTTTTTATAGTCAATAGCACTCCTATTGTAAAAGCGAGAAAAGGGTTTATTCCGGTACAAAGGTCTGTGAAATAATAACATGACCCAAGATGAAATATCTATCACGGAGTTGCTAAAATTTATTGAATATCAGAAGGCAATATTCCTATTACAAACCACATATTGTATCTTACAAAAAGGTTGATAAGCATAAAAATGAATATTTTAACAGACAAATATTTTTTCGCGTACAAAGAAAATGGATCGATTGACATTGTCCGTGCTTTGCAACATTTGAATACTATTGCTTTAACACTACAAAGTTTCACCTTTTATACTTCGGTAGCTGTTATCTCATCTTCACGTATAGAGGGTGAGCAAATGGAAGCAGACAGCTATATAAAGCATAAGACGCAGGACATAGCCTACCTGCCTGAACTTGTGGAAAAACCGAATGATCTGTACGAGGCATATTTGTTTGCAAGGGAGAATGAACTATCGTCAGACAATTTTTCGCAAAGCCATAAGCTGCTTACGAGGCACTTATTACCTGAACGTAGCAGGGGTATATGCCGGAAGAACGAGATGCTCGTTATGGAGCATAAAACAGGAAGGATACAGTTTGAAGCAGCTCCTTTTGCCATTGTTGAGGACGAAATGAATAAGTTGTGGGAAGATATATACACACTAGGGGCAAGTAAACTAAGCAACGAAGAAATATTTTATTATGCTTCATTCATACATCTTGCTTTTGTATGTATACATTCTTTTAATGATGGTAATGGGAGAGCGGGCAGGCTTTTAGAAAAATGGTTTTTATCAATGCATCTTGGTGAGAAAGCCTGGTATATCCAATCTGAGAAATACTATTATGCGCATGTAAATGAATATTACAAAAACCTGAACCGGTTAGGGGTATTTTACGAACAAATAGATTATTCGCAGGCGCTACCGTTTTTATTGATGCTGCCGGAATCGATTGATGCACAGGTATGATGTGGGATTGCAAATCCGAAATAGCGGTTATATAGAGAGGCCAAAGGTGCTTCGCAAAGGGTTGGCGTAACTATAGGGCAAGCTAATTGTTTAGTTGCTAACGCACAGGTGTGGGACGCTTTGCAAACGTACCACACCAGCACGGGGCATAATTACCTAAGGTCCACAACTTCTACGCCGGGATGATCTTTCTGGTTCCAGGTGAAATAGGAATCGGGAAGGTTTGGGTTTTGAGTGAGATTGCTGAGGATGTATTGTGTTTTGTTGCCGTTCTTATCGTAAGTGTTAACAGATGACACCATAGAGGTCGCTTTGTCAACATACAATTCTATTTTAGCAACTTTCTTGCTGTTGTCTTTTGGGTGCAACTCTATGAGATCGCAGTTCTTGCCCTGTTCTTTTTTCTCGCCCTTGTAGCTGTAAGAATAATCTTTGTCGTAAGAATTAGTAAGGATCTTTGCAGGAGAGATGGATTGATCGCCGGTACCGGG
>CAIJNJ010000216.1 GCA_903821975.1 uncultured Bacteroidota bacterium | reverse complement strand
CACAATAGTTTTAAATACAGTATAGATAAGCGGCCTTCCACCCGAAGCTACCTGTATCTCTGCAGGGGAGTAGTGCACGCCTTCCTGTGCTTCAATAAATTTGGAGATGGCGCTGCGCAATTCCAGCAATCCATCCGCTGGCGGGTAGTTGGTATATTTATGCTTGTAACAGTTTATGATCTCATCTTCCAGTTGTGCAGGCAGGGGGAATATCTCCGGGTCAAAATCCCCGATCGTATAATTATAGATCTTTTCACCCTGTTGTACACGGCGGCTTATTTCGTTGCCAAGTTTTACTATTTCCGAACCGATCAGTGACTCCGCAAGTTGGCTTAATGAACTCATAACTCTGGTTTTTGAGGTAGAAAAGATAAGACAAGTTTTACAAATTACCTGTTACGACTTGTTTAATATGTCTATTTGCCCTCCAGTTTTCGGTACAGTTTCCCAACGGTAAGGCCCTGCACAATAATGGAGAACACAACGATGATGTATGTAATGGCCACAAATTGATCGCGAAACATTTCAGCTGGCAGTGATAGCGCCAGTGCCACTGATAGCCCTCCGCGCAGCCCGCCCCAGGTAAGAATGGGGATGGCGTTTTTCGCAAAGCGCACTTTTCGGCGAAGGAATGTTACCGGTATGGCTACAGATACCCACCGGGCGAAAAGGGTAATTACAATTGCGATAAGACTGATAATGATGATCTGGCCATCTACTTTGATCACTAACATTTCAAATCCGATGAGCATGAACAATATAGCATTGAGCATTTCGTCCACAAGTTCCCAGAATTTATCAAGGTAGTCCTTGGTAACATTTGATACAGCCAGTTTACGGGCTTTATTTCCGATAACAATACCGGCAACCACCATCGCCAGTGGCCCGGAAACATGCAGCACATTGGCAACGAGGTAGCCCCCCATTACAATGGCGACGGTGATCATTACTTCGATTTCGTACTTGTCTATAGAACGAAGTATATAATACCCAAGCCGCCCCAGCAACAGGCCAAACAATAACCCTCCGCCGGTTTCCCGGATAAATAGTACAGAGATATCCGGCACAGATAGTTTATCAATACCCGTCTGTGCCACCTCCATAATGGTGAGGAAAATAACCACAGCAACACCATCATTAAATAAAGATTCCCCGGCGATCTTGGTTTCTAATGATACCGGCAGGCCCGCGCGCTTCAGTATGGCCAGTACGGCTATCGGATCGGTTGGT
Source organism: uncultured Bacteroidota bacterium (assembly GCA_903821975.1). Classification (GTDB taxonomy): domain Bacteria; phylum Bacteroidota; class Bacteroidia; order Chitinophagales; family Chitinophagaceae; genus Nemorincola. Next base: position 5,539 of record CAIJNJ010000216.1, on the reverse strand, counting down.
GAGATAAGTGCGGCAAACAGCAGGCAGTAAATGTAGCCCACTGCGATATGGAATGCGGCAAACAGATAGAACAGCAACGTGCCTATAAGAAAAGTGGAAATGAATATCCCCACCGTTGAGAGGGCTATTACGGGCAGCCGTTCTTTTCTCAGGTTTATTGCATTGATATGGATAGAACCGGCAAACAGGAGAAACCCCAGCATACCATTCATAAGCAGGTCATGAAAGTCTATTGATGCGATGACATGAATTACCGTAGCCGATTTTTGTGGGAAGAAGCTGTTAAATGCTGCCAGTATCAATGACGCACCAAGCGATAACACCATTATACCAATTGTAGGCTCCCACTTTATATACCGGAAGTTGATGTATGCAAATGCAGCAGCAAGGCAAATGATAAATGTAAGTATATGGTATGATTGCATCTTCTACAGGAATGTTACAAAATACGGCATATTCGTGATGTTTCAAGGCCTTTGCGGCATTATACAATCAAGCCGGTGATTTGCTTTAACTTATAATTGGCATGTTTTTGCCAAAACAAAGAATTGTTGAGGAGTTCCAAAGAAAATAGGTTACCTTCATTGCATCCTATTATTACTCCTTTTCTCCTCGGTACAACATTTTCAGCTTATCAAATTAATTTATGACCATAACGCCTGAGTTACAGAGTAAATTTTGTTCTTCGTTCGCGAGAATAATGAAACAGACCTCTCCTGAATTGCAAAAAAAATGGGACGGTCACATTGAGTGGAAAGATATGAAGTCTTATCCCGTTATTCAGCCGGAGATCATCAGGGAATTACCCGATGGCGCAAAGCATGCCTATGTCACATTGCTCAATAAACTGAGCAGGGGGAATATTTAAGTAAAGCAGTATTAAAAAAACAGGAAGCCTTCCCGGGTTCCTTTAAGGTATACATGTCAACAGAAAACGAAGTATTCAGGAAGATCAAAGAAATAAGTACAAGGGCTGTGCATCCCCGCCCGCTTATAAATACCGGGGATATTGCCAACGAACTTGGTCTCTCCCGCGAAAACCTGATGCCCCTGATCGCACAGCTTAAACAATTGAAACTCGTAAACGTCATAGACCCACAGTCAGCAACCATAAGGCTTACTTTGCTGGGTTCGGTGGTGAAAAGAGAAAAATAACCAATCTTCCAATATGCCTGTGTTATAAAAACTTAATATTGGATTTCATCGGAATTGTGCAGCATTAAATATCTTTATATAAAAAAGATAGTGCTTAGTAAAACATCCCTTCATTTTAATTATATACGTGTTGTGTACTTCGTAACAGGTCTCCTCCTGTTATCATGCTACAACCCTCTTTTCGCGCAGTCGGATACCATCCCTACACGCGATAATAATTTGGCGTTGGGCAACCCAAGTCATGCCACATCCGCATTGACCGACTCCAATAATTATCTGATCGTGAAGTCGCAATATGCATTATCCTATAACAATTCAAAAGGTATGGCCAACTGGGTAAGCTGGCACCTCAGCGCCGCATGGAAGGGTAGTGCGGCCCGCTGTAATTGCTTTACACAGGATACTGCCGTGCCTGCAGGATATTTCAGAGCCTCCACTTCCAATTATACCGGTACCGGTTTCGACAGGGGCCACCTATGCCCGTCCGACGACCGTGATGGCAGCGATACCGATAATGCGAACACGTTCAAGATGTCAAATATTTCCCCGCAGGCGCCATATCTCAATGAACAGACCTGGGGATACCTTGAGGATTATTGCCGCAGCCTCATTGATGAGCACGATGAGATGTACATTATTGCCGGGGGGTATGGAACCGGCGGCAGCGGTAGCCTCGGTGGTATTACTAATAGTATTGCAGGTGGCAGCATCAATGTCCCTGCTTACTTCTGGAAGATCATAGTTGTCTTACCCGTAGATACAGGTGATGTAGCGCGTATAAACACATCCACGCGTGTAATAACGGTGCTGATGCCCAATAACGATACCGTGAACAGGCATTCATGGGATTACTACCGGGTTACTGTCGATAGTATTCAAACGCTCACTGGCTACAACTTCCTTTCAAATGTGGATACTGCTATCCAGGAAGTGATAGAAGGGAAGATCGATAACGGGGCAACACCACTGCTTGCGTGGGACTTTACCGGTGCCAACGCTGTGGCAACATGGATGGCAACGTCTATAAATGCAAGTTTGGATACATCGGGTGGCTCCGCAAATATTACCCGCGGAAGCAGTGCAGGTTCAAGTGCCGGGGCAAATTCATTCCGCACAGTAGGTTTTCAGAACGATGGTATTTCTACCGCTAACAACGACTACTACCAGGTAAAGATGAAAGCCCGTACAGGATATACCTTATCGTTGGCTACAATTGATGCTTCCTATGCAGGTACCAGCTCATTCTGCGCATCCCCCGGTGTTACCGGGCAATATGCTTACAGTCTCGATGGCAGCACATATACGCTTATAGGGTCGCCTTATACTACTGTGGGTACTCCCTCCGATATGAATACCATTGTACTTACTGGTATAACAGCATTGCAAAATATCCCTGCTACACAGACTTTATATTTCCGTTACTATGCCAGCGGACAAACAACTACCGGCGGCTGGGGTTACTATTCTTCCGATACCGGTAACAATGGGTTATCCATTGGCGGAACCGTTAACCCTATTGGTACTATACATGGTTTGTCAATTCTCTGTGCAGGCTCGGCTATTACACTTAGCGATACTACATCAGGCGGCATATGGACGAGCGGGAATACTGCTGTTGCAACCGTCGGTTCTGTTTCCGGCACGGTCACGGGTGTTTCCGGCGGTACGGCAACGATCTCTTACACCGTATCCGAAAGCGTGTTCACCACTGTTGTTACCGTTAACCCCCTCCCTGTTGCCGGCACGATCAGTGGCCTGTCTTCTGTATGTGCATTAAGTAGTATCCCACTTACAGATGCATCCTCCGGCGGTACATGGACATCATCAGCTACTACATATGCCACAGTTGGCAGTACAGGTATTGTAACCGGTGTATCTGCTGGTAGTTCAACCATCAGTTACACAGTAGTCAATGGCTGCGGCAGTGTCACTGCAACATACGCAATTACAGTTAATCCACTACCCGTTGCCGGTACGATCAGCGGGCTTTCTTCTGTATGTGCATTAAGTAGTATTCCACTTACAGATGCATCCTCCGGCGGTACATGGACCTCATCAGCTACGTCATATGCCACAGTTGGCAGTACAGGTATTGTTACTGGTGTGTCCGCTGGTAGTTCAACCATCAGTTATACAGTAGTCAATGGCTGCGGCAGTGTCACTGCAACATACGCAATTACAGTTAATCCACTACCCGTAGCTGGCACGATCAGTGGCCTGTCTTCTGTATGTGCATTAAGTAGTATTCCACTTACAGATGCCTCATCTGGTGGTACATGGACATCATCAGCTACTACATATGCCACAGTTGGCAGTACGGGTATTGTTGTGGGAGTCTCTGCGGGCACATCAACCATTAGTTATACAGTTGTCAATGGCTGCGGCAGTGTAACGGCAACATACGCAATTACAGTTAATCCACTACCCGTCGCTGGCACAATCAGTGGCCTTTCTTCGGTTTGCGCATTGAGCAATATTCCACTTACTGATGCTTCACCCGGCGGTACCTGGACATCTTCGGCTACCTCATATGCCACAGTTGGCAGCACCGGCATTGTAACCGGTGTGTCTGCTGGCACCTCAATCATCAGCTACACAGTTGCCAATGGTTGCGGCAGTGTGACAGCAACACATGCAGTTACGGTTAACCCCCTGCCCGTTGCCGGCACGATCAGTGGCCTGTCTTCTGTATGCACATTAAGTAGTATTTCACTTACGGATGCATCCTCCGGCGGTACATGGACATCTTCTGCCATTTCATATGCAACCGTAGGCAGTACAGGTATTGTTACGGGAGTATCTGCCGGTACATCAATCATCAGTTATACAGTAACTAATGGTTGCGGCAGTGTAACTGCAACATACACCGTTACAGTTGATCCGCTTCCTGATGCGGGAATAATTAATGGTCTTACTTCAGTCTGCGAATCCGCAGCAATAACACTTACTGATGCAGCCACGGGTGGCTCATGGACATCATTCGCTACTTCATATGCCACTGTCGGGAGTACAGGCATTGTAAGTGGCGTGTCTGCCGGCACAAGCATTATCAGCTATACGGTAACTAACGGTTGCGGGAATGCGTATGCTACATATGCAATTACCATTAACCCGCTCCCGGTTACCGACACCATTAGCGGGGCATCCCTTGTTTGTGTTGGTAATGTAATAACACTCAGTGATCTTACAACCGGCGGTTCCTGGACGTCTTCCGATGTCTCATTTGCTACTGTTGGCAGCTCCGGGGATGTAACTGGCGTTGCAGCCGGAACGGTTACGATCAGTTATACGGTCACCAATGGTTGCGGATCGGTATATACGCTTCACGAAATAACCGTATCGTCATCAGGGTTGTGCTCCACAGGGGTAAGCGCTACAGATCCGGGTAAGGACGTAACTGTTTTTCCAAATCCGGCAACCACAAAACTCTATATCACAGCTTCCGTAAATACCGGTATCGCTATATTCAGTATTGATGGCCGCCAATTGATAAGCAAGGAAAATGTTACAGAGATAGATATCCGTGGTCTTGCAAATGGCATGTACCTTATTAAGGTGTTTGACAACCGGGGTTTGTTACTGAAGACGGAAAAGTTTGTAAAAACGGCATCAGCGTTGAAGTAATACAATTCAGATTTAAACTATTGTAAACTGGACTGAAGTTGCCCCAATCTTAGACCGGGGAATGGGAAACAATACCATTTAATGGCTTTAGCCAAAATAAATAAAAGAAGGCCATCACATTTGTGATGGCCTTCTTTTATAGTTTTAAACTTATCTGCGCCTCCAGTGGCCGGCCATCCACATTTCGCCGTGTGGCGTGTGTTTCCAATGCCCCGGTATCCATGCCCATCCCGGATGTGGCGGTTCTGCCCAGTGGCCGCCTACGAATACATAAGCGCCGCCTCTTGGCTCCCATTCTTCGCCTATCCACACGTGCCTTGGGCTTGGTGCTGCTCCGCGTTCAAAACGCGGCACCTCTGGTCTTATTTTTACTTCTATCTGGGCATTACTGGTGAATGCTCCGCAAGAGAGTGCTACTGCCAGGATAAATAAAAATCTTTTAATGGTACGCATATCATTATGTTTTTGGTGATAGTTATCAGACGAAAAATATCATGCCAAGGTTTAATATTATTAGTTGCTAATTTTTTAATTCCCTTTTTAACTAATCAACTAATCAACTTACATTAGCATTATGGCAGCTAAAAAGAAAAAGTCACGTGCCGGGCTATACATATCCATCATTATTGTTGGGTTGTTGCTGTTCGGTTTGTTCAAAGTGTTCGGCCCTAACACGGGGAAATTTACAAGTGGGGAATATTTATACATCCACACTGGTGCTGATTACGAAAAAGTGAAAGCTGCATTGGAAGAAGGTGGT
>CAIJNJ010000215.1 GCA_903821975.1 uncultured Bacteroidota bacterium | reverse complement strand
TCGCTACAGCAAGCATTTTTGAGAACCTGAGCAAATTCATCAGCCTTGGAAGCGTTCCGGATGATTTCAGGTTTGGTAAGGAGGAAGAGCCGGCACCATTGCCAGCGCCGGTAATTGTAAAAGACATAACAGCTAAACCTGTTACTGCTACCGTAGCCCCTGTAAATGCAACAGCGGCACCCGTTAAAAAATTGCCTTATACAGAAGATGAACTGAAAAATATGGCTATTGTGCGTATCACCCAGCCATTGCACCTGGAATATACGGCACAGGAACTGGGAATAGATAAAAAACTGCTTGCCCGCTGGAACCCGGATTATGAGCTATTTACTTATAATACCTACCCCACCCCTTATTATAACTTAAGGCTGCCAAAAGACAAGCTGGACCTATTTATCCAAAAGAAAGAGGCCCTTACTAAAAAGTCGGCCGCTATCTTCGCCCAGACCAAACAATAGTATATTTATATACTATTCTGATTATTTGAACCTGTCAGCCGGCAGGCAAGATTTTTTATTTTTTAGTTTTAATTATTTTTTTTACCTTTGCAGTCCTTAAAAAACAAAATTTAATGGCAAACCATAAAGCAACCAAAAAAGATGTCCGTCAGAGTGAAAAACGCCGTGAACGTAACCGTTACTACGGTAAAACCACGCGTAATGCCATCCGTGTGCTGTTAGCAACTACTGACAAAGCTGAAGCGCAGGAAAACCTCACTAAGGTAATATCTATGATAGATAAGCTTGCAAAACGTAACATTATCCATAAGAACAAGGCTGGCAATATCAAATCCGGTATCGTTAAGCGTGTTAATGCTATAGCATAATATTCATTTACTTTCTTTATAGAGCCCTCCGGAAACGGGGGGCTTTTTTTGTGCCTGCCTTCATTTGTTAAAGAAAATAAAAATTATTAATCAGTATTTTTATTTACGAAATAATTCGTACGTTTGCTTACGAAACAATTCGTAGACAATCAAATAACATGAACATCAAACCAACAGACAGCGAACTGGAAATACTGAACATACTGTGGGAGAAAGGCCCCAGTACTGTGCGCGAGGTACACGAGGTGCTCGAAAAGAACAAAGAGGCTGGCTATACTACCACATTAAAGCTCATGCAGATCATGCATGAAAAGAACCTGCTGAAAAGGGATGTAAGCAATAAAAGCCATGTGTATACCGCAAACGTGTCGCAGGAAAAAACACAAGGCCAGATCGTGAAAAGAATGATAGACAATGTATTTAACGGATCCGCATCGCAACTGGTAATGCAGGCGCTGGGAAACCACAAACCAAACACCGAAGAACTGAACGAAATAAAAAAATACCTGGAAGAGATAGAGAAGCAGAACAGGAAATAATGTACCAAGCATAATTCCCAACATCAAATTCCATAAACATGAACACACTATCCGCTACCACATCGCTACTCACCCACTCGCTTGCATGGGCTTTGCTGTATTCGCTCTGGCAGGGCGCGCTTATTTACGGCACCTTGTATGTATTGCTCAAAGGACTGCCAAATGCGAATGCAAGGATAAAGTATTACCTGTCCTTTGGCGGGCTCTCTGTATTATTCCTATGGTTTGCCGATACATGGGCCACACAATATCAAAAACTGAAGGGGGTAACGGTATATATTACACAATCGGGTGCAG
>CAIJNJ010000214.1 GCA_903821975.1 uncultured Bacteroidota bacterium | reverse complement strand
GCCTGTACGCATTCACTTTGCTGAATAGTTCCTGTATATTCCCGTCAATGAAGTAGTATGCTGTCGGTAGCGTAATAGCATTGCCCGATCCATAAACAAATACACTGGAAACGGTCCATTTTTTGTTGAACACATAAGTGCCTACAACAGATACGTCATGCCTTCGGTCATATTTTGCAGGAAATTCGTTTCCATTATTTAATGCTGCAAATTGCTGGTTGGTCCATGATAAGGTATAACCCACCCATCCTGTGAATTTTCCTTTTGTTTTATTTACAAAAAACTCGGCTCCATAAGCGGTTCCTGTGCCAAAGACATAAGACAGTTCCGGGTCCTGCAGATTGTTTGGGGTATAACCATCTGCATACTGTATCTGGTTCTTCATATTCTTGTAATAGGCTTCCACCGATGTTTCCAGCATATTGTCGAGGAAATTGCGGAAATAACCTGCGGAGTACTGCCATGCAATTTCCGGCTGCACAAGGTAAGTGCTTGGTACCCATACATCCGTAGGTAAGGTAGTGCCGTTGTCCGTTACCATGTGTATATACTGGTAGGTTTTGGAGATGCTTGTTTTTATGGAAGAATTGTCATTGAGCTCAAAGCGCATATTAAAACGTGGTTCCCATCCGCCATATGTCTTAACAAGTTGTCCAGGAGCATATTTGGTGCTGTCTGTAGCTTTGCCGTTGTTGTCGTAGTTAAAATGGGTATAAGGGCCTTCCTGTCCAAACCAGGAATAGCGAAGGCCTACATTTATTTTCCACCATTTTGTAGGTTCAAATTCATCGAGGATATAAGCGCCTGCCTCATGTGCATATTTTATAAAGGCATTATTGGGATTGAGTTTTATACTATCTGCCACACCCGATATCTGGTTAGGGACAAACATGTGATGGGTATATGCAATGCCTGCTTTGAAATGGTGATTAAAACTGGTGTAATAATCAAGGTCGCTTTTTGCATTATAGTCTGTAATGCCCGAAGCTATTTTTATTCCAAAAGTATTTTCGCTGAAATTGGAAGAGAAGTTATAGTCATTATAAACGAGGGTAGTATTTACAAACAATTTATCGTTAAACTGGTGGTTCCAGCGAGCCGTAGCTGTTTTGTTGCCCCACGGGATATCTGCCTTGAAAGTACCGGTTGGGTTTGCAAATTTGAATTTATCGAGGCCCATATAGCCGCTTAAATAAACGCGGTCTTTTTCGCCAAGTTTATAGTTTGCTTTAAGATTAAGGTCGTAGAAATAATAGCCTACATTTTTCAGCTTGCTGGAAAAAGGCCTTGCCAGCGCATCTATATAGGTGCGGCGGCCCGCAAGCATGAAAGAGCCTTTGTTTTTCTTTATAGGCCCTTCCAGCATAAGGCGCGATGCGATAAGGCCTATGCCACCTTCGGCATGGTATTCTTTCATGTTGCCATCTTTCATGGATACATCGACTACGGATGAAAGCCTGCCGCCGTAGTTGGCAGGAGCGCCACCTTTTATAAGCGTTACGTCTTTGATAGCATCTGAATTGAATACGGAGAAAAAGCCGAAAAGGTGTCCGGTATTATATACTACGGCATCATCGAGTAACACAAGGTTTTGGTCAGGGCCGCCGCCACGAACGTAAAAGCCTGAGTTGCCCTCCCCTGCAGATTGCACGCCGGGGAGCAACTGCAATGTTTTCAGCAGATCTACTTCGCCAAAGAGTACCGGTAATGTCTTGATCTGTGCCATTGAAAGTGTAACGGTGCCCATTTCGGTATTCTTCACATTCTCATCTTTACGGCCCGCTGTTACCGACACCTCTTTCATTTGAGTGGCGCTGTGCATCTCTGCATCAAAGGATTTGTTGGCAATAAGGTTCATATTCTCGGTTAGCGGAGCATAACCAACATAAGAATAAACTACTGTATAGCTGCCCGGCGGTACCGAGATGGAATAAAAGCCGTAATTATTTGTTTGGGCGACCTTGTCGGCCTCCTTAATATATACTGTTCCGGAAATGATCATTTCCCCCGTCTCTGCATCGCGCATATAGCCGCTGACTGAAACCTTCTGGGCGAAAGAGGAAAGTGGTAAAGAAAGAATTAATAAAAAGGTAAGACAACTTTGAGCAGCTTTTTTCAATAGGAGATTCATGGTGTTACGTCAATAGTTTAAAGTCAAACCCAAAGTAGTTTGTTTCTATTTTATTATGTCGGTTACTTCGCCGCACTCCAGCATTTTCTTGCCGAAATACGGGTTCTTGATATCGCTGTCGTTGCTAAGCCAGTGGGCGCCCTTTTCATTAAACGCCATAGGGCAGTATTCCTGGTATACACGAACATTTTTCAGGTCCACAGTTTTAAGCAGGCCATACATAGCGCTTGATAATGTACCGAATGCCAGGCGTTGCTTTTCGCAGGTTTCATCCTGTATCGCAGCTATTATTTTGCTTTGTGTGCTGATGGTATCCAGGTAGGGTTTGAAGGCAGCTGGTGCAGAACTGTCTTTTTGCAAAAACGACTGAAGGCTATCAGTTATTGTTACGAGTTGGGCTGCGGCACTTGTTGCATTTGCACCCTTTGTAGCCACAAGGGCGTTTTTCAATGTGTAATAGTTGTTTATTACCCTCATCAGTAATTGAGTGCCCGCTTCGTTTAACTTGCTTTGTACGGGCCGGGCATTTACCTGAGTTTGTGTTTTTGAGGAGTCGGTTGTTGTAGTAGTTGTGGTTGTAGTAGTGGTGCCGTTATTGCAACTGATAAACCCGAATACAGAGCAGACAAAAACGATATATAAAAGGCGCATGATATGAAAATTAACTTTGCAAAAGTAAAGGAACAAAAGGAAACAGTCTAAAGTATACTGAATATGCACAGAGATAATACATTTTTAGCTTTTCACCCTGCCTGCCGGTAGGCGGGTTTTAGCTTTTGACTTACCTTTGCGCACTTATGTTGATCTCATTACAAAATATTACATTTTCATTCGGTGCAAGGGCGATACTGGAAGATGCAAGCTGGCAGATAGGAACGGGCGAAAGAATAGGCCTTGTAGGCAGTAACGGAGCAGGCAAATCTACCTTATTAAGGTTAATGACGGGTGCGTACAGTGTGGATGCCGGTGTCATCAATAAACCTAAAGATGTTTCCCTGGGGTTCTTCAACCAGGACCTTTTAAGCTTTTCTACTAATGATTCCATACTTAAAGTAGGCATGCAGGCTTTTGAAAAAGCCCATGAAGTGGAAAAAAAGCTGGAGAAAATACTCAAAGAACTGGAAAGCGCTCCCGAAGATGCGGATCTGCTGGATGATTACAGCCATGCACTGCATGATTTTGAAGTGGCTGGCGGATATGAAATGGAACACCGTACTGCCGAGGTTTTGGAAGGATTAGGGTTTTCCACAGCAGATCTGCAAAGGCCGTATGACCAGTTCAGCGGTGGATGGCGTATGCGTGTGCTGCTGGCGAAAATGATGTTGCAGCAGCCGGAGCTACTGCTACTCGATGAGCCTACCAACCACCTTGACCTGCCATCAATTGAATGGCTGGAGCGGTATCTTATCAGCTATCCCGGCAGTGTGGTCATTGTATCGCACGATAGGTATTTCCTGGACAGGATGGTGACCAAAATAGTGGAGGTATGGCAGCGCGACCTATATCAATACAGCGGTAACTATTCGTTCTTTGAAAAAGAGAAGGCAGAGCGTATGGTGCTGCAACAGCGTGCTTTTGAGAACCAGCAGGATTACATAAAGCAACAGGAACGATTCATCGAACGCTTCAGGGCAAAGGCGACCAAGGCCGCAGCGGCGCAGAGCGCCATAAAGCGCCTCGACAAACTTGACGTTATTGAAGCGCCGGATAGCACTATGCCTACTATGAACATCAATTTTGATGTAGGTACACAGCCGGGCAAGATAATTTGCGAACTGAAGGATGTAAGCAAGCGATATGGTGACCTGACCATACTGGACGGCGCTAATGCCGAGATATTACGTGGCGATAAAATAGCATTGATAGGTGCGAACGGTAAGGGTAAATCTACCTTGCTGCGTATCATTACCGGGCAGGAATCTTACGAAGGCGACCGTAAATGGGGGCATAATGTGGAAGAAAGTTTTTATGCGCAGCACCAGCTTGAGGCACTGACCGTAGAACATGAGATACTGGAAGAAATGAAAATGTGTGGCAGCGGTAAAAACGAACTTGAACTCAGACAATTGCTGGGTTGCTTCCTTTTTAGCGGTGATGATGTATTCAAAAAGATAAAGGTGCTTTCCGGTGGAGAAAAGGCGAGGGTAGCAGTGGCCAAGGTTATTGCAGCAAAAGGGAACTTCCTGTTGCTGGATGAGCCTACCAACCACCTGGATATGCAATCGGTAGAGATGCTGATAGAGGCGCTTAACAGGTATACAGGTACGCTCATAATCGTTTCGCATGACCGCTATTTTATCAGCAAGACAGCTAATAAGATCTGGAATATTGAAGAAGGCAAGATCAATGAGTTTAACGGGCCTTATGATGAATGGGCTGTATGGCGCCAGGATAAACTAAAACGTGAACAGGCTGCTGCCGCGGCCCCGGTTAAGGCAGCACCTGCTCCAAAGAAAGAAGAAAAGCCAAAGAACAATATCAGTAACGACCAGCTAAATGCGCTGCGCAAGGAATATCAAAAGCAGCAAAAAATATTTGCGAAGCTGGAGGAAGACCTAAATAAGTTAAAACAGGACATCGCCGTGTTGGAAGGTAAGCTCGGCGACCCTGATTTTTATAAGAACCAGCAGGAATTCCTTAAAGTGGATGAACAATACCGGCAACATAGTTCAAAGCTGGCGCTCCTGAATAAGGAATACGATAAGTCATTTGAATTGGTAATGGAGCTGGAAGAGAAATTAGGGTAGCAAGTTGATAAGTGATAAGTTAATATGGGGTATATGCAAAACAGCAGTAAAGAGCAATATATACGATATACAGAGCTGCTACAGAAGGCAGCAGATATTAACTATGCCTCAGCGGTGCTGGGCTGGGACCAGGAAGTGTATATGCCATCCAAAGGTGCAGATGCCAGGGGGCGGCAATTATCTACACTGGCGGGGCAGGCACATGAAATACTGACTAGTGATAAACTGGAGAAACTGCTTAAAGCGCTATCTGGGAAAGACGATCTTACCGATGCGGAGAAAAGCAATGTGCGGCTGAGCCTTGAAGACTTTGAGAAGAACAAAAAACTTTCCCCGGCTTTTGTAGAAGAGTTATCAAAGCAGACGAGTGAGTGTTTTAATGCATGGATAGAAGCGAGGCGAAAGAACGACTTTAATGTATTCGCGCCATCGCTGGCTAAGATGATAAGCCTGAAAAGGAAGCAGGCTGATCTTTACGGTTATGAGGTGCACCCTTATGATGCGCTGCTCGATGAGTATGAAAAAGATGCAACTGTAGCTATGCTCGATCCTATATTCCAGGGGATAAAAGAACAATTGCCGCCAATACTTGCCCGGATAAAATCGTCTAAGCAGGTTGATAACAGTTTCTTTCATCAACTCTTCCCAAAACAGGAGCAATGGGACTTTTCGATTGACGTCCTGAAGCGTATGGGCTTTGATTTTGAGGCAGGGCGGCAGGATTATTCCGAACACCCGTTCACCACTTCTTTTGCGGCAACTGATGTACGCCTGACCACGCGGGTAGATGAAGACAACTATACATCCATGCTGTGGAGCTGCATCCATGAGGGTGGGCATGGCCTCTACGAACAGGGATTGCCGGAAGATCAATACGGCTTGCCGCTCGGCTCAGCAGCTTCATTGGGCATCCATGAGTCCCAATCGAGGTTTTGGGAGAACTGTATTGGCCGGAGCCTTGATTTCTGGAAGTTCTTTTACCCGCAGCTGCAGCAACGTTTCCCCGCGCAATTAGGAAAGGTGCCTGTTGAAGCATTTTACAAAGCGGCAAACAAGGTAGAGCCATCACTTATCCGAACGGAAGCTGATGAGGTTACTTACCATTTCCATGTGATGATACGGTACGAGATCGAGAAGGCGCTGATAGAAGGTAAGCTTGATACCAAAGACCTGCCGGCTAAATGGAACGAACTATACAATAAATACCTGGGTGTAATGCCCGAAGATGATAAGACCGGTGTATTGCAGGACGTACACTGGAGCCATGGCAGTTTTGGGTATTTTCCTACCTATACACTTGGGAGCTTTTATGCGGCACAGTTCTTCAGCCAGGCTAAGAAAGAAATAAGCGGCTTCGACAAGCAAGTAGTGAACGGTGAGTTTAACGAACTTCTTCACTGGCTGCGTGAAAGGGTGCATAAGCATGGTCGTCGCTATACCTCGGAAGAGCTGTGTGAACGTATAACCGGCCAGAAATTAAACACTTCGTTTTTCATACGGTATATACAGGAAAAGTACGCAGGGATATACGAATGATAAAATAATGATCTTTCGTTCTATATTTGGTGTATGTCACACACGGAACACCCGATAGTATGCCCTAATTGCGGATTTCATGCAGTAGGGAATTACTGTGCGGAATGCGGCCAGAAAACCAATTTGCACAAAGAAACTTTCTGGGGGCTTGTAGCACATTTTATCGGCGACTACTTTCATTATGATTCCAAGTTCTGGCAGACACTAAAGGCGTTGTGGTTTAACCCGGGCAAACTTACCATAGCTTACTGGAATAAACAGCGGATGCGCTATATACCGCCGGTCTCTTTATACATCTTTATCAGTGCGGTTTATTTCCTGCTTTCATTAACGACCAAGGATAACATGCTTGCCGTAAAAATGAATAATTCTGAATCGGCTAAGACAACTGCTGCATCTGATCAGCGCAAGAATATTTATGCGGTTACAAATGCCGGTACTGCGCGCTTCAATGACTTCCTTCAGAAAAAGTTGGATAAGATATCGTCCCAACATCCTGATCTGAGTGATTATTTGTATGAAAAGGTACAGCATACTTTACCGAAGATATTCTTCTTCATGATACCGGTGATGGCACTGATACTAAAGCTTCTATTCATGAGGCGTAAACAAACTTTCTTCGTTGACCACGCCATCTTTGCGATCCATTATCATTCATTTTGGTTTTCTGTTTTCCTGGTAAAGCAATTTAATTACCCCGATAAAATAGGGAACATATTGCTTGCCGGGCTTTTGGGTGTGGCAGTATATTATTTAATTGCTGCAATGCACAATGCTTATAAAACAGGATGGTTACGATCTGTACTTTATTCCTTTATTTTAAGTATCTGTTATTCGATATTTCTTGTTGTAGTTCTGTTCATCAATTTAATGCTTATCATCGCTCTGGCCTGATGGCTGCTGCTTTTGACCTTGTGTTGCGGCATAGTATATGAACAGTCCCAGCGCAAATGCGCCAATACACACAAAACTGGCCTGCGGATCGTTAGCAAAAATGCTGATGGTTACAAATATATAGGAGGCGATGAAGACCAGTGGCACTAACGGATACAAGCGGATAGTGAAAATACCTGTGCCATCCAGTTCTTTTGTTTTCTTACGGAGTATGAAAATAGCTATCGCCCCGAGTGTGAGGCCAATGGTATTGAAGAACATAGTATAGCTGAGCAGGGAAGAGAAAGAACCCGCGAAAAACAGGAGCAGTAATATAGCAGCTACATAAACGGTCATGCAAAACTCCTGCACCTGTGTCTTTGGGTTTACCCGCTTGAATATTTTTGGGAGTATACCATCTTCGGCCATGGCATAGAATACGCGCGGGTTGGATAGTATGTACACATTCACATACGCCAGCACAGAAAGAAACATGAGCAGGGATGTTATTTTATATCCCCATTCCCCGAAAACCACGCCGGCCATCTTAGCGGCGAGTACGTTGGTTTGCTGCAGGCCACCAAAGCCAAGTACTTTATAGTATGCGAAATTAATAGCGAGGTATAAAGTGATCACGGTGCCTATACCCCAGAATATGGCCTTGGGGATATTGCTTTTTGCATTCAGGATATCAGCCCCGAAGTTGATGGTGAGTGCGTAGCCGGTATACGTGAAGAAAACAGGTATCAGGCATAACCCAAATGATGTGATGATGTTTGTGTGTGGTACAATAACCGTGTTAACCGCAGGCGGCATATCATGCTTGAATACAGCGGTGCACAGCAGTATGATCATGGTGACCTTAAACAGCGTGAGCAGGTTTTGTACACGCGCGCTCATCTTTATACCGAGGTAGTTGACCACATAGAGTATCAATACAGAGGAGATGGTAATGATCTTAACGCCGGTATCATTCTGCAAACTGGCGGGCATGAGTATCGGGTTAATGTATTCTGAGCCGATAATAGCGACAGCCGCTATGGATGCGATATTGGCCAGCGCCAGCACCCATTCCACCATAAAGGCAAGGGCAGGGTGGTAGCAGTACGACAGGGTTTTATAAAAGCCACCTGCATTAGGGTAGCGGGCGCCGATCTCAGCAAAAGTGAGCGCACCACACAGGCTCACGATACCCCCGAATATCCACGCGGCGAAGAAGAGCCCAACACTGCCTGCTTTCATGGCCACATCGCCGGGTGTTTTGAATATGCCCATTCCTATCACCAGGCTAATGACGATCATGGTCAGGTCGAAGCGGGAAAGTTGGGGCTTTATGCTCATGTGCGCAAAGTAATAAAAGTTAGTGGAATCGGTTTTTTGAAATTAGACAAAATGTATAGTGTGATGCGCTGCAAGAGTAGAGACGCTTCCCGAAGTAATTGGGAGACTGGTTTTTACTTATCATGAGCCATGCTAAACAAATAGTGAAATCTGTCCTACACAAGTGAAGATGCTTCGTTCCTCAGCAT
>CAIJNJ010000213.1 GCA_903821975.1 uncultured Bacteroidota bacterium | reverse complement strand
CTGAGCTGCTGGCCAGTATGCATTAATGTATTGTTGCTTTGTCATATCTGTATGTTTTAAAAATATGGGCGGTTTTTGATGCCGCCCATACTGTATTTTCTTATTAAGCGTGTGTCGTGTAAGTTAGCGAAGTCCATGCACTGACGCCAAGTGAACCGGGTCCGCATATCGTCCTTATCCAGAAGTGATATGTCGTTGCCGCAGTCAATCCGGTAATTGCCTGGCTTGATGCCTCAGTAAATGCGCCATCGCCTGTTGGAGCTGTAGAACTGGTGTTGTTGATCCACTCATAGCCTGTCCCTGCTGGGTTAGCAGTCCATGTTATTGTAGCAGTGGTTGCGGCTGGTGTTCCTGCGGAAAGGTTGGTTACTATAGCGCATCCTATAGGATATGGCACAAGATTACAGCTGATCACATTGGTGTCGTAGCTGGCGGTATCTACGTATGTGGTAACCAGAGTTTCAAGGTCCTTTATACGATAGGTCCTTTTATAGTTGCTATCTCCGAAAACATGAGAATTGGCATATACATTACCCTGCGGGACGCCAGCGGTGGCAGAATTGTAGTCTGTGGTTGGGTTGCCGGAAAGTGGTGGTACGGTCGTCTGCGGCAGCGGGACTTCCTCGCCCACCGTATTCACATAGAATACGCCTTCATTCTGATGATTGCAGCTGATATACCTCTGCTGGCCAGCAGCAAGAAAGAATCCCGCGCTATCCTTATAGGCTAATACAAAAAATGATCTCTTCCTTGTCATTGTTTTTTATTTATGATTTGAATTAAACTCTTGACCGTAACTTGATGTAAAAATACGCAATTGCCAACAATATTAATATAAGCAGGGAGCCGCCTGCGTATTTGGCATATTTCTTCCATCTTTTGTAATCGGCCTGGTAATTATCCCTTTCCTTGTTGGATTGGGCCAGCTGGCCCTGCAGGCTGACTACCTTTGCTGTGTTTTCGATATAGTGGTCTTCTATTGAGAAGAAGGTATCAATAGTATGGGTTGATGGCGGGCAGGGCGGGCAGGCTACGTGTGACTGGTCTATATCCGGTAACCCATGCGCTTCATTCTGCTTATTGATGGCTATAATACTATCACAGTTGACGTATTCTTTGGGGCCTGGCACATACACAGTAGGTCCCTGCTTGATCACTTCTTTTATTATCGTACTGTCCTTTGGCGGATACCATATTGCACAATGACCTGCAGCTGCAGTATTGTGCTTGTCATGGAATTTAACGAACTTACCTTCTGTATTGCAGGAGGATATGAAAAATACAATTACCACAGCCAGTGCTGCGCATGCAAAAAATAACCCGTTGTAATGTGTGTCGTTTCTCATTTTATGGTGTTGGTGTTTCCTTGTCTTTATCTTTGGTATCGCAGTCTTCCGGGGGCTCTGGGGCCTGCGCAACTACTGGTGTTCCTTTTATTATTGAAGCTATCTGGGCAACCGTAGCCACCCCTGACATTACAAGTATAAAAAGAAGTGTTGTATGATACACGTCCAATATCATTTCTTTATACTTCAAAACTACGTAAATAATAGTAAATACGCCGGCTATGCCGAATGATACGGATAACCATCTTTTGTGACTGATCTTTCCATCTTCACTCAACATGCTCAAAAACCAGTTTAACTTCTTTTCGGGAACCTTTATATCGTCCATTTATTTGTCTTTTTTCGTGTCAGTAAGCATCAATATGACGTCCTTCCAGTTAAGCTGGGTTAGCCTGTTCCATTTCATGGTGGTCGCAACAACCATGATGTCTCGGCTGAACATTGCACTGGCTCCTACATATATCGCAGATGCGGTGCCGTTCACCTTATAGAACTGGCATATCAGGTAAACCATTACACTAACAAATATTGCCAGCATAGAGAACCCAAGTATATATAGCGTTGATATTTTTTTCTTGTTCACAATATCTAATCCTATTTTACCCATAATAGCCAGTACCACTACTATTATGTATATAGCTGACTTACTAAGTAATACCGCTATCTCGTGTAATGCCTGCTTCATTTCCGGGTATATATTTTATTCTGGCTAACGTACTTACTATAATAAAAATCGTAAAAAAAACCTCATTTAATCCAAATGTCAACGGATCTCCAAATAGTTCATCCCACAAGTTGGATATGGCGCACCAAAAAACAATTTCATAGATTATTTTCTCCATTTTTGGCATAGTATTTTTATATCCATAAGCCAATAAGAAAATATAGCTGAGTGCCTGTCCTACCGCATAAGATGTATGATTTTCCAACGGGTTCCCAAAATAGAAATCGAAGGGGCTGTATCTAAACAATGTATTAGATACAGCCGCCGCAATCAGGTATGTGTTTTTCTTTATCAATGTGATACCGGACGTGGAGGACGGCCACCTACAAAACCATTCCTACATTCACCAAGTTCAGCTGACATGCCTATTGGCGCAAGGCTTATTGGTGTTATCGTTGCACCAGTGCTATCGGTCAGCCCCAGCGAATTGCCCTTACTTGAGTCAATGTCCTTGCCGAAGGATATAGTACACAAGTAACTACCCATGGACTTGTTTTTGAAAATGCGGTAGTTATCGAACTCTATCAAAAACTGAGATATTGGCATGATCGCCGGTAGCGTCTGTCCATTTACCGACCCTATATAAGTCGAGTCTACTTCAACCCTTACACCTACAATAGTAGGATTAGCACATTCACACATGGTACTTTATTTTTAGTTTGTTATTGAAATTATTTAGTTGTCGATTTGCAACAGCAGTTTGTCGCATACGTATTTGTAAGCATAGCCTATCCCGTATGTCCAAAATGCTGCATAATCGACACCTTTCAGGTAATAGCTAATCTCATATTTATCGGTCCTGTTGCCATCCTTCCCATATAACCATGCAGTACACTTTACCCAGTCAGTTACCCCTGTATACACCACTACTGTTACAGTACATGTGCTATCCTGCATGTAGAACTCGTTGTAAGCACACTCCACAGGCACGTGTTTCTGGTGAGAAAGGGTAGTATCCATTATTGGTATAGCCAAGCTATTGTTGATAGCTGCCTGCCCAATGCTTTTAATTGAAAATACACAGGATATGATGACCAGCGAAAGGTATATGGTTATCTTTTTCATTAGTTGTCGAAATAAAT
>CAIJNJ010000212.1 GCA_903821975.1 uncultured Bacteroidota bacterium | reverse complement strand
ATAACTCATCATTGAGCATTGCTACAGACGGGACAACCATTTTCAATGCCTGCAAGCAGGGGTTTTATACCTATAACACTGTTAAGAAGGAATTAGAGCCTTACAG
This sequence comes from uncultured Bacteroidota bacterium, assembly GCA_903821975.1. Lineage (GTDB taxonomy): Bacteria > Bacteroidota > Bacteroidia > Chitinophagales > Chitinophagaceae > Nemorincola. The sequence goes on along the minus strand of CAIJNJ010000212.1, from coordinate 16,783 downwards.
CAAGGTTAACGGCATGTCGGATATAGGTGTGAAATGTGTAGGATATGATGCGGGCACATCAACGGTAGTGCTGGTATACAGCGATGGTAACATAGACCTCTTTAAAGACAATACCTTTTATAACATTCCCGACCTGAAAATAAAAACGGTATCGGGGAATAAAACGGTATATAATGTATATACCGAGAACGGGTCGGCATACCTCAGCACCGCGCTTGGCGTGATCGTGATAGACCTTGCCACGCACAATTTCAACGAAACATACCAGTTCATTGCAAATGGCGGTATAGCTGCTGTAGTTGATTTCAAAGGTGTGGGGGATTCGTTTTATGCACTTACATCCATTGGTCTTTACCGCATCAATAAAAGCAACCCTGACCCGCAAAATTTCGCCGAATGGCAGTTCGTAGACAACAGCCACACCTACCTGAATATGGCGAGTGTCAACAACTCAATATATCTTTCTACGACCTCAAAGGTATACCAGCTTGTAAATGGCGCCGTGCAGCAGATATATAAGACCGATTCTATTATTGAACATATAGATGCAGGTTTCAATTGCCTGTTTGTTTCAGAATACATTACCCAAAATTATGGAGGTTATATTGAAAAGATAGGGCCAGGTAATATACCGCTCGATTCGTTCCTGTGCCCGGGAACACCTGTGCAGGTGATACAACTTTCTGATCCAGACAGCACGGTATGGATAGCAGATACATACAGGGGGCTGCAGAAAAAAAACTGGGCTATCCGCGCTACCTATATAGATGTGCCGGGCCCTATTGATGTGAACTCGTATGATATCTATGCGAACAACCAAAACCTGTGGGTCACGCATGGTACCTATGATGATAAATATACGCCGGGCGGCAACTTCGACGGGTTCTCTAATTTTACGAATGGCAGTTGGGTAAACTACGGAAGAGGGACGCAACCCGCTTTCGACAGCATTTTCGATATGGTGTCTGTCGTAAAGGACGAAACGAAGGGCATCATATATGCCACATCATTCCAGGATGGGCTTGTGGTGCTGAAACCCGGGGATACGCTGGAGAACATTAAGGACAACTCTATTTTCGATCCCAGTCTTGCTTATTTGAATTGTTGCGGGCAGCGCCAGCTATTGGGCCTCGCTCTTGACCAGTCTGATAATTTGTGGATGAGTTCCGCTTACGACAATCAGAATAACCAGTTATACGTTAAGACCGCAGACAGCAGCTGGTATAAATTTTCCGTGCCCGGTGCCACTAACGGCGGCCCTGTGGTGGTAGATGATAATGGCATGGTATGGTTTGCAGGCGCCAGCGCATCCGGCGCCGGAGTGGGTGTATACAATCCTAATCATACCATCAGTGATAAAACGGACGATAGCTGGTATTATCTGCAAACAGGTGTTGGGTATGGTAATTTGCCCAGCAACATCGTTTTTTCGCTTGCCAAAGACCAGAATAACAACATCTGGATAGGTACCAATAACGGCATCGGCATTGTAAGTAATTGTAACCCTTCACTGGCAGGGGCTACAGCATCACCTTGCGACGCAGAGATACCCGTGGTGCAGTATGACCAGTATGCAGGTTATCTTTTTGCAGGGTACAATGTACGCTCTATTGCAGTGGACGGCGCCAATCGTAAATGGGTAGGCACGGATAACGGCGTATGGTTGCTCTCATCTGACGCCAGTAAAATCGTGTACAATTTTACACAGGATAACAGCCCGCTGCCGTCAAACCACATCCAGAAAATAGGTATAGACAAAGTTACCGGCGATGTATACATAGGTACAGACCAGGGGCTTGTAAGTTACCGCAGCACAGCAACGGAAGGTGGTACTTCCAATTCGAATGTGACCATATTCCCTGATCCGGTGCCCAGCGGCTATACCGGTACTATAGCCATAAAGGGGCTTGTAGCCAATGCCGATGTGCGCATTACGGATATGTCGGGCGAGCTGGTATACCGCACCAAGGCGCTGGGCGGCCAGGCCGTATGGAGTGGGGTAGACTATAAAGGCCACAGGCCGCAATCGGGCGTATATCTTGTATTCGCATCCAGCAGTGATGGCAACCAGGTATGGTCTGGCAAAATGGTTTTCCTGCAATAATTATACTTGTTCCAAAATTTGTTTTGCCCCTAAAAACACTTTTGGCTTTTGACTTTTTACTTTTGACTTAAAAGATGCTGCATAAAACAAATGGTATAGTGCTGCGCTCCATAAAGTATGGCGACAGCAGTCTTATCACTACCATATTCACCGCCCTACTTGGCACCCAGACATACATGGTGCAAGGTGTGCGCAGCAGCAAAGCAAAGCAGAACCGCGCTGGCTTTTTTCAGCCCGGTATGTTGCTGGAACTGGTAACCTACCAGCAGCCGCAGAAGAATATGCAGCGTATACGCGAGTTTCAGGCCGCATACATTTATACCGGCCTGCAGGAAGACGTGGTGAAGAACAGCATTTCTATTTTCTCGGTAGAGTTGTTACTCCGCCTGCTGCCCGAACAGGCGCCGCTCCCTGCGTTGTTTGATATGGCTTATGAATATTTTATCGCCCTCGATAAAATGTCGCTGCACCAGGTTGCCAACTTTCCTTTATTTTTTATCATACAGTGCAGCAAGATACTTGGCTACGATCTTAAAGAGGCTGAGTCAGATGCACATGCCGCATCTGCGATGCCTATAAACAATGATGATGCAGCAGTCCTCAACCTGCTGCTGGCAGCAGATAATTATGCCGATCTCGAAAAGATAACCATGAATGCAGATACCCGCTTACGTCTTATAGACTGGTATGTAGCCTACCTGCAAAAACATACCCAGCACATGGGCAACCTGAAGTCGCTTTCTGTTTTACGGGCGATATTGCATTGATGTTATGGTTGTAAATGGTTGATAAACCTTTATATCTCAAAGTCTTCCTTTTTCATATTCCAGTTGCTTAAAGTATTCTACATCTTTTAGCAAAGAGTTTCTTTTCACGAGCTGCTTGATAAGCGCTGTGAATGAAGATATGGGGGAGAGTATAAAAATGGCTACCAGCAGCAGGTTTTTGAATAGCATTACCCTGCCTGCGCGGTTTGGATCGCCGGGGCCACCTTTCTCGCGGATGAATTTTGCCCAGAACCGGAAATTCTTAATGCCGCGCTGCTCCAGCACCACAAGGCCGGGTTTTAACTGCACCGCCCCTTGTGCCAGCAGGTCGCGCTGCAGGTCTATCAGGTTGTCGGTTTTCCAATGTTTGTATATGGTATTGCCAAAGCGTTTTGCGCCGGAGATATCTGCATCCTGCACGCCGGCAGCCGGCAGCATACCCGATGCATGTTTCTGCCCTTTGAACGACCAGCGGATAACAGTAAGCAGCGATACAAGATTAGGATTGGTGTCCGTGAGCACTATATTGCCTACAAGGCGTGCGTTCACTGATGTGAGATAGCCTTTTACTTTTTCCTGTGCATGCAGCCACATATTACGGCAGCCCACTACAGTGATTACAGGTGTGTCTTTAAATATTTTAGCGTCGGCGGTATTCAGGAAACCGGTTGTGGGTTGTGACGGATTTAAGAACCAGGGTTGGTAACCGAAAATAATAAGATCGTATTTGTTATTAGTAATAGCGGGGCTCAATGGTTTTACCGGGACAGGAATATGTTCTACGGTTTCCGGCATTGCATCAAAAAACTGCAACGCAGTCCATGGAAATGGGAAGGGCGTTACCGGTTCTATCACCGTATAATCAATGTCCACACTGTCGCTGATGCCGGATAAAATGCTCTCCAGTATCTGCCGCAGTTGCCCTGTTTGGGTATAGTATAGAACGAGTATCTTCATCTTTTAAGTGTAAATGTGGCACACCTCTATGGTGTGGGACATCTGACTGATTTAAACAACTGTAAGATACAGATATGCGTATGAAAAGCGCGCGCTTTCCGGAACCATTACCAGCAGGCGGTCACCTTTCTTCAGTTTGCCGTTGTGAAAAAGTTCTTCGAGCATAAGGAAGGGTGAGGCGCTGCCTACATTGCCTACACGCGTAAGATTGTAGAACCACTTTTCAGCGGGTATATCCATTCCTATAGTGCGCATGTATTCCATCATTTCCTTCTTGAAAAATTCGCTGGACATGTGCGGCAGGTAGAAGTCTATATCATTTGCGGTTAGTCCTCTTTTGGCCATCAGGCTGTGGAGAAAATCGCCGCCTTTTTTTATAATGTTTTCACCGAGGAGGCGGGTATCCTGCTTTAAAGAAAATACACTCTCTGCGCCCCATTGCGAAGGATCAATGTCGTTCCACCCGGTTAGGGAGCCATCTTCATTTTTTACCGCGCCGGCATACATGCAGGTTTCCAGTTCATTGGCGTATGATGTTATTTCCAGCCATTCTATTTTCAGCGATAAGCCATTGTCATTAGGCTTATCCTGTAACAGGGCTGCTGCTGCACCATCGCTCAGCATCCACCGCAGGAAATCTTTTTCAAAAGCTATGTACGGGTTTTTATCTATGTCCTGCCAGGTGTCCGCTTCAGCCTTGTATTGTGAAGCCATCAGCCATGAGGATAATCTCTCAGAGCCACATGCTACTCCCGAATTGGCCATACCTCCGGCAACAGCCATGTAGGCATACTTTAGCGCCTGCATACTGCTGCAGCAGGAACCGGAAGCCGCCATGATCTCTATATTCCCAATGCCCAGCTCGTGATGTACCATAGATGCATGCGAGGGTAATATTTGTTCAGGCGAGGTAGTACCGGTTGCCAGCAATTCCAGTTTGCCGATGGGAAACTTGTCATCGAATAAACCTTTAATGGCAGTAGCTGCCAGTTGGGCATTGCTGTGGGTTTTTTGCCCGTCTTTTATGGCATAATAGCGGGTCTTTATCCCGTTGTTCCTTAACACAATCAAGCGTGCGCGTGAAGGCTTCCCTTTTACCATGCCAAGGATCCCTTCCATTTCATCATTCGACACCGGTGCGTTTGGCAGATATTTTGATAGTCTTGTAATATAAACTGGCCTCAATCAATTGTTGTTTTGTACTTGTAAAAATACGGTTTTCTGAATAAGCACAGGGCCCATTTACCATATCTTTTTCATGTGTATCTTTGCAATATGGAGACAATGGAACTTAAGGGCCTTATACCGCAGGGTTTTGCCGATAATGCCCGTGTATGGATATATCAAAGCAGCAGGGCTTTTATTGAGAAAGAAGAGCGGGAGGTCAATGAACAATTGTATCAATTTTACACGCAATGGCAGGCGCATGGTGCGCCGGTGAAAGGCTGGGCAAAGCTGCTTTTCAGGCAGTTTATAGTGATACTGGCCGATGAGACAGATGTGGAAGTGAGTGGCTGTAGCACAGACAGTTCTGTAAGAGTGGTAAAGAGCTTAGAGCGCCAGTATGACGTGAATTTCTTCGACCGCATGATGATCACCTTCCTGGTAAAAAACAAGTCGGAAATGCTGCCTTTCAGCCAGGTACAGTATGCTTTGGATAAGGGATATATTAATAAAGACACTTTGATATTCAATAATGTAGTGACCACAAAGCAGGAATTGCTGGAAAAATGGCTGGTTCCCCTTAGTGAAAGCTGGCTGGCAAGCAAGGTATCGATACCCGAAATGCAGTAATTTGTAAAGATCGTAGTTAAAAAAAATATCCCCGGGCTTCAACAGTCCGGGGATATTTATGTAAAAGGGATAATTACTTCTTCTTACTGAAATCAAAAGGTATGATCACCTTGAAGCTGACATTTCTGCCCATATTCAGTACACCTACACGACCATTAGCCGGGTTGTAAGGATAATATTTAAAACGGTTCATGTAGTCCATATAAGCCGTATTAAACAGGTTGGTGCCGGTTAGGTATATTTTGCAGATGGTATGCCCATTGCTCTGCACATCGCCGCCAAGCCCTGCGTTGAACAAGGTATAGCCGGATGTTGCTGCCTGGCTTGCAGCATACTCATACGGAGTTTGTGCAGTGCCAAGGCCTGTTTCTGCTGCAGTACCCAGGTATACATGGTTTTGCTGTGCGCAGCTCAGTATGCCCACCTTGGCATATGCATTCTTTATGCCCCTGCCAATGTGCTTGATATGGAATTTAAGATCAGCAGTAACCCTTGCCGGTGGTACGAATGGCAGGTACATTTCGTTAGAAGGTACATTGAGCAAGCCGCCATCTACATAACTAAAAGTAGAATAAAGCTCTATCCATGGTATCGCTGTAGGATGCACATCGAGCAGTGCCTCGCCGCCATAAAGCCTTGCTGCGCCCTGTGTATACATATATACAGGTGCATCAGGGAACAGTGTGCCGCCCACACTCAGTAAATTGCTGAGGGAGTCTGTACCATCAGCACCGAGCAGTGCTTTCTTGTAAATGAAATTGGTAAAGCTGTTGTTGAATACGGTTCCTTCGAAAGTCACATCTTTAGCATTGATGCCGAAGGTGAAATCTTCTTCCAGGTTAGTTTCCGGTTTCAGGTTATTGTCACCTACCTCATAGATCACTGTACCGTCATGTACACCGTTTGCAGCGCATTCGGCCACATTCGGAGCCCTGAAGCCACGTGCAACGTTTGCTTTTACATAGATCGTCTTAGTAATGGGGTAGGTAGCACCTATGCTACCTGATACGCCGCTGAAGTTTGAAGTGAACTGGTTGAACTCTTCGAATGAGCCAGGTGTGTTTGGTGCTACTGGCGCCTGCGCTACGGTAGTTGTATCTATCCAGTGCGACTGGCCTGTAAATGCCCTGTTGTCAAAGCGCACACCGCCGCTCAGCATCAGTTTGCCGAGCTGCAGGTTGCCAATTGCGAAAGCACCTACCTGGAAGAAATTGTAATTAGGGATAAGCATTACGGTGCCAAGGCTCTGTGATGACTGGTATGCGCCATTAACCCCTGCCGACATATTGAAATTACCCCATTGCGGCGATATATAACGCAGATCGTAAGTAGCAGCATCTGATAAATAATAGATATCAGGTGTGTTGGGTTGTGTTGGGTCATTGGTTTCCTGGCGCTGGTTTCTCTGGTAAGAGAAGGTACCTGTAATACGGCCTTCGCCCACAGCTACGCTGTTGTCCCAAACTATTTTTGTGTGGCGTATCCTCTGGTTGATAACGAGGGGCGTATATGAAGTAAGTTCCTGCTTGGTAGGTATCTCATAAGTAGGTGCGCCGCCGTTAAGGTCGGGATAAGAAACCTGTTTTTCCATGATACCTGTAGCCGAATCCCTTGTGCCATCCACAATGCCGGTCGCCATATCGAAGTAGCTCGCATGCAGCTGTGTATAGCCCCATTTGCGGTGAAGGCCGATAGTGCCGTCCATATTGAAGTTGCTGAACTGGGAGTTGAGTACATAACCATCAGCAGGATCGTGGTAGGCATGTGCCATCATATTATCTACGCGTGCGCTCCATGATATACCGTTTTGTGTGCCTGCCACATGCACCATATTATTGATGAGGCCGTTATTGGTCTGGTAGTTAAACAACACATCTCCCTGCCTTTGTCCTTCGGCCAAAGGAGCTTCCGGGATCAGGTTCACAACACCGGCTACCGCATCAGAGCCATAGGCGAGAGAGGCGGGGCCTTTAAGTATTTCTACACGGTGCACCGCATCAGGGTCTGCTTCAATGCCAAATTCATCAAACCACGGTTGGTCCATCTGCTCTACTCCGTCATTTATGGTGAGCACGCGGTTATAGCCAAGGCCGCGGATAAATGGCTTGCCGATGCTTTGTCCATCGGTCATTGATGCAACTCCCGGCACCAGTGAGATCGCGTCTATCACATTGGTAGATGAGTTTTCATTTAGGTATTCGTTGGTTACTTCCGTAACTGCTTGCGGGTTCATTTGTTTGTTGCGTGCAGAAGACGCCCCTGTTACCACTACTTCATTTTCCTGGAATACAGAAATGGTCAATGGAAAATTCACTGCGGCATTACCGCCTGTTCTTACAGACTGTGCACTTGAGGCGTAACCCAGGGCATCCACTTCCACCAGGTAAGTGCCTTTGGGCAGGTTGTTGAATGTATAATTGCCTTCTGAGTCAGTTATGGCAGATGCTTTGAGATCAGGTATCTGTAATAATGCGCCGGCTACGGGCGTGTTGTTTGCGCCGCTATACACTTTGCCTGTAAGTGCAGTTTGCGCGAATGTTTTTATCGATAAAAGGCACAGAAAAAATATAGATATGCGAATATACTTCGAGTTCATAAACAAGTATTTAAAATGAAGAATATACAGTTCCCCCGGGGAATGTATTGAGTGAAGAATGAGTAAGTAATTTGATACTATACCAGCCGGGGTGGTGGTTTCAATATCGAGGAATAAACCGGTGAAGCGTATTTTGTAAAATAGGGCAGCGGAATATGTTTTTGTGTAAACATCATCCGGGTCAGTGTGTGTGTGTCCACAAGTATCTTGCTGTCGTCAGGGATGTGGATACGGTGCTTCACAATGTGCGTGCCATTATCCGTAACATATTTGTCGTAAGATTCGAAATTGTCTGCAATACTTTTTACAAGGCTTTCTTCATGCTCATCATGAAACAGTACAACAACCGCACTATCTCCCTCAACTGTATAACTGCTGATGTCGTATAACTGCCCCGCATACCACAATTCATCATTGCCTTTCTGGATATGGAGATCTTTTAAGGCTATTTTTATGGTATTCAGGTCTTTATTGCCGGCAATATTTTGATTGGCTGTGTTTTTATAGTCAAACTCGGCTATAGCAAAGAAAAAATACATCATTGCGCTAATGCCCAGGGCAAGCATTGGCAGTATGGCAAAAATGCGATGTAGCTTTCTTCTCAAATGTGGTAACGAAAGGTTAAAGGTAGAATAATCCGGATAAAAATCAAAGATAAAGCCCGCTGTGAGCCATTACCAATGGGCATAAAAAAATGCCCCAAAGCGCTTGTACAGGCCTTGGGGTATTAATATTATATATATGATTTTATTCTCCGGGTACTACCAGCCTGAAGCCATTACCATGAATGTTCACGATCTCTACACTGCTGTCTTCCTTCAGGTACTTACGAAGCTTGGCTATATAAACGTCCATGCTGCGGCCGTTGAAGTAAGTATCGCTACCCCATATCCGCTTTAAAGCGGTTTCGCGTGGCAGCAGGTCATTCTTGTATTCACAGAGCATCAGCAGCAACTCATTCTCCTTAGGAGAAAGGGTGTGCGACTCATTGCCATGTTTCAGTGTGCGCAGCTTGCTGTTGAAGTGGTACATGCCAATGTGGAACTCCACCTGGGAATGTTGTTTTTCATGCAGCTCCTGGTTACGTTTAAGTACGGCTTTTATTTTAGACAAAAGCACCTCGCTGTCAAAAGGCTTTGTGATATAATCATCAGCGCCCAGTTTGTATCCGGTGAGGATATCATCCTTCATGCTTTTGGCAGAAAGGAAGAACAAAGGTACATCAGGGTCTACATTCCTGATCTCTTCCGCGAGTGTGAAGCCGTCCATATTGGGCATCATCACATCAAGCAGGCATATGTCGAAACGCTCGCGGCGGAATGCGGCGAGGCCAAGGATACCATCACGGGCCAGTTCTACTACAAAATCATTCAACTCCAGGTAGTTCTTAAGCACCTGCCCGAAGTTAGTATCGTCTTCAACTAACAGAATTTTGTTTTTTTCTTTTTCCATGTTGTTAATGCTAACTCAAAAATAGTACCACTATTTTTTACAATTATGAAATTATTTGTTAAAAGAACCTCGGGCAAGTGAATTGTTTATGTATACGGTCCTTGTTTTTGCCGTAGGGTTGCTGGTATATGAGGGAGAATTCAAGGGCTCCGTAGGACGCATTATACGGTGCCAGGGCAGATGTTGTAGCATCATAACTGGCCGTAAACTGCACAGACCCGATCTTAACACCTGCCACGCCGATAATGGCATCTGCTAATCTGTCATACAATCCCAGTATCAATTCGGCAGGTGTGCTGTTATGGCTGCTTAATAAAATACGTACCTGCGAGCCAGCTATCAGTTCTGATGCACCGGTTTGTGCAGTATAATACACAGACGGCTCTACGATAATCACGGGTGCTACCCGCCACACAATATCCAGGTTGCCGATAGGGCGCATACCCACGGTGTTTGTGCTTTTATAAAAGCTTTCATTCGGGGTATTGATATTCAGCATGCTGCCGCCTAGCTTAACGTACACATTTTCATTCGGGAACCACGCAAAGTTTGCACCGCCGGCTACTGTATAATAGCTCGTTTTGATGATGCCTACTTTCTCCCCGTTTGCAAGGTGTGTATTAAAAGTGAACCCGTCCCATTGTGTATCGAACGTGAGGTTATCGTAGTTCACACTGCGCTGCACCAGCGCACCTGATAAGCCGAGGGATACCATTGTAAATTCGCTGAGCTGCAAATGATAGGCCATGGAGCCCTGCACCTGCAGCAGGGAGAGGTTGCCATCTCCGGCTTTATCGTTAAAGACCGCAAGACCAATGCCAAGCCAGTTATTGTGATTTGTATTATCGCGGTTGCCACCTACTTTAAAATCGGCGAAGGCGGAGAACGTATTATAAGGCACAGGCACCGCGGCCCACTGGTTGCGGTAGTTGAGGCCCAAGCGGAAATCGTCTGACGGGAGCAGGCCTGTGTTAGCGGCATTCAGCAACTGGGGCGCGTTATAATACTGGCTAAAGTGCATACTCTGGCCTATAGCAGTAAAGCCCAAAAGTGTCAAAACGCTGACCAGTATTCCAAATACTTTCCTCATTATTAAATTTTCAATCCAAATTACAAATTACTAATTCCAATCAAACCCGCGCTTATCTTAATAAAGTGATATTTCCTTTCAATAATTTAGCTGATCCGTCAATAAATGTTGCATTGAGTACATACGCATATGCATCTATCGGTTGCGGCTGACCATTGTATTTGCCATCCCAACCTATGTCCTTGCTTTTTGTTTCAAAGACCAACTGTCCCCACCTGTTGAATATTTTCAGGTCAAGGGTAACAATAGCTGCACCACGAACATAAAGTATATCGTTGTCACCATCACCATTTGGTGAAAAGGCAGTCGGCAGACCTATTTCAGGCTCCACATCTGCAGGTACAAGTTTGCATACCGTAGACGGACAATTGCTGTTATTGTATGCTGTAAGGCATACTTTAAAGGTTCCGGTCAGCGAATATTGATGCACCGGGTTTACATCTGTACTTGAAGTCTTATCGCCAAAATCCCAATAGTAGCGCGTAGCGTTCGTGGATAGATTAGTAAAGTCTGTTGGCACATTGGGGGTTGGTGTGATCGGTTCAAAAGAAAAATTAGCCACGGGTACAGGGAGAATATGAATTATTTGTGTGAATGTGTCTGCCCCATTGCACGCGCCCGGATTTTCGGCTACGAGTGTAATGGTATCTACACCTACGCTATCAAACGTGATAGTAGGGATCCCTGATGTAGATGTTTGTCCGCCGTATGTCCAGGTAGTAGTTGTGGCATTAGTGGCACCGCCTGATGGTGTGAATGCAATGCCTGCACATACGGAATCAGGCATGGTAAAGTGTGCGGAAACATACTGGTTGTATATGTGCACCGTTTGTATAAGCGTGTCAGGCGAGTTACATGCTGCCGTATTGGTCATTACAAGTATTATCGTGTAGGTGCCCGTATCCGGGTAGCTTTGCACAGGAGGGTTGGCGCCGGAGAAAACGGAACCGTTACCAAACCACCACTGGTATGTGGATACCGCGGTTGAATGTGTAACAGACGTGTTAGTGATAGCAATGGTATAAGGACCACAACTGTCTGTAACAGTGTACGTAAAGCCTGGAGTGATGCTGTTCGTATCCACCTGTATGATAAGGTAAGCAGTATCGTTTGTTTTAAAGCATGCACTTGAATTGGCTGCGGATAAGGTTACGGTATAAGTACCGCCGGCAGTAAAGGTATGTGTAGGTGCATAAGAAGTATCGATAGCGCTGCCATCGCCGAAGTTCCACACATAGCTTAGCGCATTGTTTGAACTGTTTGTAAATACCACTGTCAAAGGTGCGCAGCCACTGGTGCTGGGGCCGGCATTGATAACCGCATCCACAGGTCCTATGTTGAATGCCACTTTCAGCGCGGCTTCATTACAGTTCCTGCTGGAATCTGCCATACTCCATGCTCCGGCAGTGGTAGGGAATGGCGCGGGACATGCACCCGATACTCCCGGCGCGCCGCCGCAGTTAGCGCATATACCCTGGTATATGATACCTTGCTTGGAGAAACGGCTGGTGCCGCCATCCACGTGCTCTCCTTCCCATACAGTGGCGCAGTTTCTGCCGTAGAAGGTGGCATACCTCAATGTGGTCATGCCGGGGCCAAGTACGATGAAGTAAAAGTCCCTGCCGTCTGTTGTGGGTTGCTGTGCATCAGATGTTACTGCCATCCCCGTACACTCGCCCGATGCGATACCGGGTATACCTAAGTTACCGCCCCAGCCCGATACATAAACGTTCTGGCAGGTATCAACAAGAAATGCAACAGGAGATATGTTTGTTGCCGGATCGCTGCCGGAGCCAAACACAGTAGAAATAAGATCAGTAGCAAGGTTGCTGTCCAACTTCATGATGAACTGGTTGGAATTGGGATTGGAGTACACGCCTGCTGTCACCGGGAATGTGCCGCCCAGCGATTGCCCCATCACATACACTTCATTAGTGCTGCTTACCTGTATGCCATATACCTGGTCGTAATTTGACGTGCCTATATAGGTACCTTTCTGTAAGTTGTACGGGGCGCTGTTATTGAACTTAAGGATAAATCCATCGGCAGTGCCACCCTGGAAAGTAGTATGCAGTGTACCCGCAGTAGTAGGGAAGTCCGAACTGTTAGTACCACCCGCCACATACAGCGACGATTGCGCGGTGTCAAACGCCAGTACATAGCCTGCATCAGAGCCGCTGCCACTGAGGTAGGTACTCCATGTCAGTGATGTAAATGTGCTGTTGAGTTTAAACACAACACCATCCTGCAGGCCGGAAAGGGTTGATGATATGGCCGTTCCTGTAACAGGGAAATCGGTAGAATTAGTGCAGCTTGCTACATATACGTTTCCTGATTTGTCCATCTGCACTTCGCTGCGGGCATCATCACCGTAATTGTATTTCAGCTCACCATAACCATACTCCGTTGAGTCGTAATTCACACCGTCGTTGCCGCTACCACCTATGTAGGTAGAACCTACAAGTGCAGTGCCCGTAGCGTTAAGTTTTGTAACAATGATGTCCCAGCCGCCATGGTTAGTGGTTTGGAAAGCGCCGGGTGTAACAGGATAGTTTGTAGAGCGGGTGCGGCCTGCTATGGTTAAATTACCGGCATTGTCCACGATCATACTATGCGCGTGTTCGTTACCGCTGCCGCCAAGGTAGGTGGCATATATCCTGCTGGTAAGGGTAGGATTGTACTTAATGATGGAGATGTCTGCGGCATAGGCCCAGAGCTCACCTGTGAGCGGGTCTACATAAGTGTTACCACCGCCAAAAGTATCCTGGAATGCGCCGGGGCTTACCGGGAAACTGCCGCCATATTCAAGTGTGTTCACCAGGCCGCCTGCATAAAAATTTCCTGCCTCATCGTAAGTCGCGGTAAAGCCCCAGTTGTCGGCAGTGGAGCCGGTGAGCGTGCAGAAAAGAACTATGGGGTCAATGATCAGTTGCTGTGTGTGGTCGTAATCATCAGGGAAATCAAACGTTACAACATTTCCTTGCAGCCGGTAGCGGCAGGGCACTTCTACTTTATTATCGTTGATGTATTGGTAGGCGTAGGGTTTCATTTCCGTTACCTGGCCCACTGTAGTGCTCACGATAAGATCACCATCCTTTATTTTCAGTCCGTCTTGCCCGTCAAATCTCAGTCGCACCTGGGTTACATCAGCTTGTGCATGTGCAATGAATTCATACTCTATGTTGCCCTTATCTGAGAACACATGCATGTCTATGTCGTTGTACAACTTGTTATAATCAACCGCACGATATGGGTGTATACCGGATGCCCAGTGTTTAGGGTCGTTACCGAGGAAGTAATTGTAATAAACCTGCTGCGGCCTTTCACCCTGCATCTGCGGCTCGTTGGCGCCTTCAAAAGTTACTTTGTAAACGTGGAATTTCACTACCGGTTTCACCTTGGTTTGCCCGTGGTGGTAATAATCTACTTTGTAGCCGTTATCCGGATCGGCAAGCACATATCTGAAGCCGTCTTTTTCAAGGCATACGTCGCCGCCCTGTGTCGCTGCCTTGTACTGGAGCCATGATCCCCACTGTCCTTTATTTTGTATAAACTCAAGAGGAGCCTGCGCATAGCCGGTATATGCAATAATGCAGAGGAAGCAGCATAGAAGTGTATAACGCGCCTTCATTATAAGATTTTACAGTTATGAGTAAATTTAAGCTTTTTTCTTATAAATAGACAGGAAAGTAGCCAAAAAAGACAGGGGAATAATAAAAAATATTTAAAGAGTGTAATCTGGTGGTTTTGTGCTCCTGAAAGCTATCGGAATGGGGCCATTTAGGGGAGACAAAGTCACTTAGGGGAGGCGAAGCCCCTATGGAGAGGAAGTACAGCGTAAATTAATTCACCATTTTGTCTGCACAGCAACTGCTGGCGAATGCATCGGGCTTGGCTTTAAAGGCATATCCCATACCCAGGATGTAGCCCATGGCCTCGCGCAGCGCCTCATTGCTTTTGAACTGCGGATTTGTATTGATGTCGGCATGTACTTCCATGTCCACATCATACTTGTTGAAGAGGTCGCAGAGCTCATAGGCTATCTCTATGCTTTTTGCCACTTCTACCAGCATCCGTTCTTTGATCGTGTAGGGCTGTTTTGTTTTGTCATTGCTGATGAACATAAAGCCGCCATGTTTTTCACGAAGAAAGACGATAACCGTAGCAAATTCGGTTTCCATGCTGCGCACCTGAGAATCAGTGCCTATGCATACTTTGAGCTTATAACCCGCGTTTACTTCCCTGATGATCGCCTCTTCCACGGCTTTCTTCACAGGTGTACGCAATGGTTCTCCGCTGAATCTTCGCCATAACATGTCTGATAAGTTTTAGTTATACTAAAGTTAGACTGAATTAGTATTACAAAACACTTACTTGCTTATTAATTTAATGTGAAATGCACATGATATTAACAAAAGCGGAAATAGGTCGAGTGCTGTTTCGGTTTGCATGCGCTGATTTGGATTTGAATGATCCGCTGTTTCGGATTTGCAATCCGAAACCAAACTGACCGGGATTTGTAATCCCTATGATTTTTCAGAGACTATACTTACATTTATTATATGGGTATCAAAAACAGAATTGATGCAGAACATGCATACTTCCTGACGCTTACTGTTGTCGACTGGATAGATGTTTTTACCCGCCCTGTATATAAACACCTGATGATAGATTCGTTACAACATTGTATCGATAAAAAAGGACTGCAGATAAATGCCTGGGTGTTGATGAGCAATCATATTCATTTAGTAGCGTCAGCATCAGCGGTAAATACCACAATGTCTGATATACTTCGGGATATGAAGAAATACACCAGTAAAAAGATAGTTGCCGCTATTACGGAAGTACCTGAAAGCCGCAGGGAATGGATGCTATACAGGTTTGATTTTGCAGGCAAGTATGAGCCAAAGATCAAAAACTATAAATTTTGGCAGGATGGCAATGATGCAAAGGAAATACAGACGTTTCCTTTTTTGCAGCAAAAAATAGAGTATATACATAATAACCCTGTGCGGACTGAATTAGTTGTCGAGCCACACCATTACCGTTACAGTTCGGCGATAGACTACAGTGGCGGTAAGGGTTTGCTGCCGGTTGTGCTTGCGTGGTAGATACCGGGGATTGCAAATCCCCAACAATTGCTTTCGGATTGCAAATCCGAAAGAGCAGAGAAAATGGGATACTGTTTCTGATTAATTATTTTCATAAGCAAATGAAACAATGATAAAAATTGTATTTTGATGAAATCAAGTAATAGAACTAAGACGAGAATATTTTATACGTTAATAATTCTATTGTTCTTGCTGTTTATTGGATATAATCGCTGGAATAGGCGCTCAATTCAAACAAATCATAAACTTTCTAGTTGCTTAATCGATAAAGTAAAAACTGTTGGAAGGGAGCAATATGTTCTAATTAAATATCATTTCAGTGTTGACGGGAAAATATATTATTCAAGTGTTTCATACAGTCAACAGCAAATGAGTTTTGAAAATTCCAAATTATTAGAAAATAAGAATTTTCCAGTTGCATACAACATCAGATCTTATAATGTGTTGAGCTATATCCTGATTTTCCCGAATGACTATAAGGATTTTAATATTCCGTATCCAGATAGTCTTAATTGGGTTTTGCCATTAATAAAAAAGTAATAAATATCCGGGATGCATCATCTGGCTACTGACCTTCTTTCTGGAACTCGGTGGTAATCATCTTGCAAAATAGCCCCCTCATTTTCCACAATCATTTTTCCTGAAGCCTGGATAAACATTTCGTCTTGGGCTGCATTCATTTGCATCTTACCTTTGTTTTGAAATTGAGAACTTCCCTTTCTCAAGTCGATTATCGTTCATTCCCGGTTGAAAATTTTTTGTTTCCAAACAGAATCAAATTAATCAGAATAATCAAGCAAATATTGTCATTCTGAGCGATGTCGAAGAACAGACAATGGCGGACGTGGGGTCATCCCGATAGCTATCGGGAGGGCAATGATTGGGGCATCAAGTGGGGCATAGCGCCTGTCT
>CAIJNJ010000211.1 GCA_903821975.1 uncultured Bacteroidota bacterium | reverse complement strand
TTCATTTCTGCATATTTTTCATTCCCCATTACATGTGGGTTGAAAAATCACCGAGGCTTAGTTCTTCCGGTTTATCTGTGTAAGTTACATTTTTCCCCAACAAGGAAGCGTTGATAACTGCGTTTTTAACAACACTATCACTTTGAATAACACTGTTGGTGATACGCGCATCTTCCACCGTTACGCCCTTTTCAAGAGAAACATACGGCCCGATAACAGAGTTCTTTATAACAACCCCTTCGCCGATATAACATGGTGGAATAATTACAGACTGCTCAACAACCGCAGATGAAGACACTAACTGCTCTGTATTTTTTTTGAACTCCAGCACACGTTGATTAGTATATACGAATGCATCTTTATTACCACAATCAAGCCACTCCTCTACCTGGTCGGTATAAAATTTCGTACCGCTTTTCAGCATATGCTCCATAGCATCTGTGATCTGGTATTCACCTTTCAACGTAATATTATTATCAATGAGGCGCTGCAGCTCTTTTTTCAGGTTATCTCCGTCCTTAAAATAATAAACACCTATTATGGCCAGGTCTGATACGAAATGCGCTGGTTTTTCCACGAAAGCTTCAATCTCGTTTCCTGCATTCAGTTTCACTACACCATATGCACGTGGATCTTCCACTTTCTGTGTCCATACTATAGCATCTTTATTCTTGTCTATGCTGAATGCCGCTTTGAACAAAGTGTCTGCGAATGCAATAAAAACATTGCCGGTAAGTGACTCCCCTGCGCACAGAATAGCGTGGGCGGTGCCTAATGGCTGCTCCTGGTAACATATTTTCCCTTTGGCCCCCAGTGTTTCTGCTACTTTACAAAGATGTGCTTCCACTTCCTTCCCGAAAGAGGGGCCGATGATAAAAGCGATCTCTTCTATTTTCTCATTACAGGTAGCTAAGATATCTTCAACAAGCCGCTGCACTACCGGCTTGCCGGCAATGGGCAATAACGGCTTAGCGGTAGTAAGTGTGTGTGGGCGCATACGCTTGCCCATGCCTGCCATTGGGATAATTATGTTCATTTAGTGCTTTTTAGTAGTTAGTATAACAATTCAAAGTTTGGTATAATTATTATTCCATCAAAGGATCAGTTAGTGCCTGAATGGCCAAAGCCACCCGCGCCACGCGTGGTACTTCCCAGGTTATCTACAGTTTCCCAACTCACCTTTTCATATTTAGAAACGATCATCTGTGCAATACGCTCACCATCAGTTATTACCTGCTCCTCACCAGACAGATTTACCATCGGCACCATAACTTCACCCCTGTAGTCGCTGTCTATAGTACCCGGTGTATTGATAAGGGTTAGGCCTCTTTTTATAGCCAGGCCGCTACGCGGACGGATCTGTGCCTCAAAGCCTGCCGGCAGTGCTATATAAAGCCCGGTGGCAATGAGCCTGCGCTCCATAGGTTTCAGCGTTACAGGTTCCGGCAACCAGGCTCTTATGTCCATACCACTGGCACCGTCCGTTTGATATTCGGGAAGCAGATGGGGGGATCTGTTTATGATCTGTACCTGTACCATTATTGTGGGCGCAAAGGTAAGCAGCAGGGCGGAAATATAAGGGGGGAATTAATCAATTTGAAAAATGTTTATAAATCTCCTGAAAGTAAAATTTAATAACATAATAGTAATATGTAAGCTATGTTATTTAATTATACCACTTACCAATACTTTAACACAGGAAAATGTAAATTTGCTGTTCAAATAAATTCAGACAGGGTATCAATGGCATTGTTAGGTAATCTAATAGCTCGTTCATTACAACTTCGGAAACAATTCAATTTACCGGTAGCAACTCCGCAGACCTACCAGCGGCATGCACTGCGCCAGCTATTGGAGCGCGGGCAATACACAGCATTCGGGAAAAATTACGGTTTTGACGAAATACTAAGCAAAGAGATAGATTTTTTAAAGGCTTTCCGCGAAAGGGTGCCGGTACATACTTATACAGATATTCATTCCAAGTGGTGGTATCGCTGCCAGGAAGGGGAGGAGAATGTGACATGGCCCGGGAAAGTGAAATATTTCGCGCTTAGTTCGGGAACATCTGAATCTGCAAGTAAACATATCCCTGTGACGCAGGATATGATCAAGTCCATAAAAAAAGTGGGTTTCAAGCAGCTTTACAGCATGGCCAATTTTAAGATACGGCCTGTAGCGTTTGAAAAGGGAATACTGATGCTGGGTGGCACTACTTCTTTATTTGAAAAAGGGGAGTATTATGAAGG
>CAIJNJ010000210.1 GCA_903821975.1 uncultured Bacteroidota bacterium | reverse complement strand
TACCAACGAAAAGGCTGCGGGTTTTGTGCATGCATTATCTGATAACCGTTCTTTGTGGTACAACCTTATCTATGCTATCATGGTGATCGCGTTCACTTATTTCTATACCGCGCTGATCTTTAACCCAACAGAAATGGCGGATAACCTGAAGCGTAATAACAGCTTCATACCAGGTGTGAAACCCGGTGAGGATACAGCAAATTACATAGCTACTATCATGGATCGTATCACGTTACCGGGCGCATGTTTCCTTGCTATTGCAGGTATATTGCCGGGTATTGCCACGCTGCTGGGTGTAACAAGCGGTTTCGCTTCATTCTTCGGCGGCACTTCAATGCTGATAGGTGTGGGTGTAATCCTTGATACCTTACAGCAAGTGGAAAGCTACCTGCTTATGAACCACTATGATGGCCTGATGAAAACCGGCCGCATAGCAGGGCGTACCACCCCAACAAGCCGTGTATCCGGGATAAACGGGTAGTATTGTGGAATTGGTAATTGGGAATTTGTGATGTGGATTGTTGTGGCGATTACCGGTTGACTTTTGACTTTTTACTTTAATGATACATATACGCAGTAAAGAAGAAATAGAACTTATCCGTAAAAGTGCTTTAATGGTTTCTGCCACCTTAACCGAGGTGGCAAAATTTTTAAAGCCCGGTATCAAGACTATTTCGATAGATACAATGGCCGAGGCTTTTATCCGTGATAACGGTGGTGTACCTTCTTTTAAGGGATACCACGGTTTTCCATACTCGCTTTGTATCTCTGTGAATGAAGTAGTGGTGCATGGCTTCCCGAGTGATTATGAGCTGAAGGACGGCGATATAATCTCTGTGGACTGCGGCTTTTATAAGAATGGTTATCATGGCGATTCTGCGTACACATTTGCCATAGGCAATGTAAAGCCGGAAGTATTGAGGTTACTACAGGTTACCAAGCAGTCTTTATACCAAGGCATAGAACAGGCGCGTGATCATAACAGGGTAGGGGATATTTCCTATGCGGTGGAACATTATACCAACAAGCTACATGGCTATGGGGTGGTACGTGAACTGGTAGGGCACGGTGTAGGCAAAGACCTGCACGAAGACCCGCAAGTGCCCAACAACGGCCGCCGCGGTGATGGAAAAAAACTGAAAGAAGGCATGGTGCTGGCCATAGAGCCTATGATAAACCTGGGCACACGCGAAGTAAAGACCTTACAAGACGGCTGGACGGTAGTAACCCGTGACGGCAAGGCATCAGCGCATTTTGAACATACAACAGCGGTAGGCAGAAATAAAGGCGAACATCTTTCTTCTTTTGCAGCGATTGAGGCTGCAGAAACGGCTAATGGCGAGTTAAACAGTAGCTATTATAGTCTGGCGGTAGCTAATTCATAGTTACATCGTCTATCAGGTCACTGCAATTACATTTCAAAAAAACCAAGTAAATTTGTAAGAAGGTATTCTTATGAGTGTAAATACGGATATACGGAAAAAAGCAAAGAAAGGCATAGACCGTGCAGATGATACTACTGTGAAGATGATACTGGCAATGCTGGAAGTGCAGGAAAAGGAGACGGAAGAAGAGACCGCTTTTGAAAAAGAGATCCTTCGCCGGATTGATGATTATGAGCAGGGAAAGGTTATCCCTATATCGCTCGAAGAACTTGAAAAAAGAGTTCGCAACAACCATACAAAACGCATGCAGTCGCATAAATGAGCGTTCGTTTTCATATTGATTTACATCCGGATGTTGAATCGGATTATGATGATGCATATCACTGGTATGAATTACAACAGACCGGTTTA
>CAIJNJ010000209.1 GCA_903821975.1 uncultured Bacteroidota bacterium | reverse complement strand
GTTGTGAGTGCATTCGAACATACAGTAGGCATAGTGCCTAATGTAACCGATGGTTTCGGATTCATATACAATGTAAGAACCATTAAATTCGAACCATGGGTATCTGATATCCTGAAAAAAATCTGATCAGATGTAGTACCTGGATTAGGTGTATAATACAATGAACCATTGAAATTGGTGATAGCACCTGTAGATTGTTTAGTATAAGGGGGTGGCGATGAAAGCGTACCACCGGTTGGAGTTCCTCCTAAAGTGCTCCATGTTAATGTAACAGAAGGATCAGATTCAAAAACAGCTAGTAATGAACTGATGTCATCGCCCGGACAGATATTCTGGGACCACGAACTACCGTTCATAAAAGACGGCTGCGCGTATGCTGCGCCGCTGAAACTGAACAGCCATATACCAAGTAAAAAGAAGAGCCGAGCGAAACGGTTCTTATTTACATTGTTCGTAGAATTCCTCCGGCGGGGGTAAAAATTTCGTGAGCTCATACTTATCTTAGTTTATGAAACAATGCCGAAAAATAATAAAAAAACAATCAATAATTGCTATTTTACCTATTTTTTTTAAATATATACATACCGGGTCTTTAACTATCGTCCGTACCAGTACCCGGCACTGCTTAAAAGCGGCCTCTATTAAAAGTTATATTGCTCTTCGCTATTGAGGTAATGAAAGCGGTCGTTGAGGTCGTTCTTATTTCTTACTGACCTTCAATGAGTTAACAAATCAATAACCGATCACTGCTCTACTACAAAATGGAATACCCTACTCTCCTGTGCCATATGGAGGGTGAGGATGTACATGCCGTTAGCGAGGGCATCTCCGAGCGAGATGTGTTCATTGAACCTGCCCTTCGCAGCTATTATCTTATTTCTGTAAACGACCTGTCCGAGCATATCGGTGACCTCTAAGGATACCTCATCGTTAGCACCCGCACCGGAAGCATATAAAGCTCCTTTTATGGTGAAGTCTCCCTTGTTAGGGTTAGGTACCAGCATGATATCACTATGCCCGGGCGCAACCTGTGCAACGCCAACGTTGGTGGTGTGCATTATGACATATCCGGAACCACGAACGTTGCCACACATGCCACTACTTGTGACCATGCAGGAAACAGAATCATTATTGAGGAAGGCACCGAAAATGAACGTGTCCAGATCAGCACCGGGTAGTGCTACCCCATTCAAATACCACTGGTATGTGGGCGATGGGCCTCCATTGATCACTGTAGCGATCAGGGTGTCGTTCTGTCCCTGTGTGATGACCGTGCCGGGTATAGCGGTAATAGTAACCGTAGGTGTTGCAATAGGGATAACAGCCATATCGATGACATTGCTAAATGCAGAATCCTGCGAACGGCACTGATAATTGCTGATGAGCACACAGGAAACCGAATCGCCATTAGCAGGGATGTAGTTATATGATGCTGTAGTGGCTACAGTAGTATTGTTGCGTTTCCAGATATAAGCAGGGGCACTGCCGCCGTAAGCCTGTAATGAAGTATAAGTGACCCGGGTACCTGCACATACTGTATCAGCAGGTGATACTGTGATACTTACTGCAGGATCGCGTGTAGGGGTGAC
>CAIJNJ010000208.1 GCA_903821975.1 uncultured Bacteroidota bacterium | reverse complement strand
CTACAGTAAAGGGTTTGCGCAGGCACTACCCACAAAAGATATCCACAAAAAAAGTTTTTTTCATGGGTGGGGCGGTATTTTATACTTCCTGAAAGTGAATAGCCCCGATAGCTATCGGGATATCAAATGATTTGTAAAGGAATGATCTTATCCCGGATTTGGAACTTGGAATTTGAAAACGTTATTCCACTTCCCTTTTACCGGAGAGAAGATAGATCACAGCCATTCTTATAGCTACGCCGTTCTCCACCTGGTCGAGAATGATGGATTGTTTGGAGTCGGCTACGTCTGAGTTAAGTTCCACGCCACGGTTTATGGGGCCGGGGTGCATGATGATGATCTCTTTTTTGAGGCTGTCCAGCATCTGGCGGTTCACACCGTAATAAAGCGAGTATTCGCGCAGGGTAGAGAAGAGGGGTTTGTGCTGGCGCTCTAATTGTATGCGCAGCACATTGGCCACATCGCAGTTTTCCAGCGCTTTCTTTACATTGTATTCCACCTTTACGCCCAGTGATGCTACATGCTTTGGTATAAGGGTAGGCGGGCCGGATACGGTAACCTCCGCGCCTAACTTAAGGAGGCAGAAGATATTGCTGAGCGCCACACGCGAGTGCATGATGTCGCCGATGATAGTGACCCGTTTGCCTTTCAGGCTGCCCAGTTTTTCCCTGATGGAGTAGGCATCGAGCAGGGCCTGTGTGGGGTGCTCGTTGGTGCCATCTCCTGCATTGATGATACTGGCATCAATATGCTGGGCAAGGAACCATGGCGCTCCGCTGGCGGAGTGGCGCATCACTACCATATCCACCTTCATGGCCAGTATGTTATTGACGGTATCTATCAGTGTTTCGCCCTTGGATACCGATGAGCCTGATGCGGAGAAGTTGACCACATCGGCCCCCAGGCGCTTTTCTGCCAGCTCGAAAGAGAGGCGGGTGCGGGTAGAGTTCTCGAAAAATATATTGGCAACAGTAGTATCGCGGAGGGTGGGGACTTTCTTTATCTGCCGCTGCAATACCTGCTTGAAGTTGTCGGCTGTTTTAAATATCTGCTCTATGTCCGTTACGGTCAGCTCCTTTATTCCCAGCAGATGTTTTACAGAAAGCATAAGTTTAATTTTTTTATTGGAATTTGGAATTGGTAATTTGGATCATGTTATGTTTGTTTTCTTTTTATTTTCCATCTTCATTTTATTATTAAAACCCAATCCCAATTACATCCCGATACCTATCGGGACTAATTCCTAATTCCCAATTTTATCTATGAGTACTACTTCATCCTTGCCGTCTTTTTCTTTCCAGTATACTTTTACTTTTTGGGTAAGTATAGTATCCACAACATGGCCCACATAATCAGGTTGCACGGGTAGTTCACGGCTGAAACGGCGGTCTACCAGTACCAGCAGTTCTACCTTTTTAGGGCGGCCAAAATCTATCAGCGCGTCCATTGCCGATCGTATGGTGCGCCCCGTATGCAGCACATCATCAATAAGCACTACGGTCTTATCCTGTATGCTGAATGGTATATCGGTATCGGTAGGCACCTGTATATCACGGGTTTGTACATCATCGCGGTAAAAGGTGATGTCGAGGCGGCCATAACCTATCTTCTTATTGCCGGTGATCTTTTTTACCATCTGCGCTATGCGGTCAGATAAAAATATACCGCGTGGTTGTATGCCAATGATTACTGTATCCTTGAAAGAAAGATGATCTTCAACCAACTGGTGGGCCAGCCGCTGCAGGGTAATATTGAGCTGTTCATTATTGAGCAGGGTCTTCACGGCATGTGTATTTAGTTCCAAAAATAAACATACGCGGCTTATTTTACGAATTAGTAAGGGAAAAATGTTTTTCCGGTCATTTTTGGCTAAACATAATGTGCTACTTTCGCTGCCCTCAAACTATGAATAATACGAGCGGTACCCTCCAAATGCAACAAATCAACCATTTTTTTGAAACGTACGCCAAAGCCCTTGAAAACTATGATACAAAAGGGCTGGCATATATGTATAATATCCCCTGCACTATGCTTTCAGACGATTCTACCGCCATCTTCAACGATGCGGGGAAACTGGAGGGCTTTTTTAACCAGGGTACGGGTTTTTACAGGCAGTTTGGTATAGCGAATGCAGAACCGGAGATATGGAGCAAGCGCTCATACACGGAAAAAATAATGAATGTGCGGGTGAACTGGCAGTACCTCGATGTATTTAAAAAGCTGATTTATAGCTGTGATTACCATTATGTGCTTAAATTAGATAAAAATAACCAGTGGAAGATCGTTCTTTCGGTATCGGTAAATGAGAAGGAAAGGATGGAAGAGTGGAAGAAGGTTGGTAAGTTGAAAGGTTGATAGGTGATAAGTTGAAAGGTTGATAAGTAACCTTCGACTTTGCTGAGCCACCGCTAAAGCTAAGGCGGCACGCGGTCAGGATGACAAGGGGTTTGGATTTTGGATTTTCTTGTTTGGGATTTCTAAGTATTATGGAGAAAAAGAAGTTGAGTTTTTATGAGGTGCTTGTTTTTGCGGCATAT
>CAIJNJ010000207.1 GCA_903821975.1 uncultured Bacteroidota bacterium | reverse complement strand
CGTTTATCAAAATAATTGATCATAACAGGCACTTCTGCATAAGTAGCGTTAATACCATATTTTAAAATATAAACTTTGGGAAGGTTTGGTGGTATTTTCGGAAGGTCGTTAGAGCCGCCCTTACTGCCCTTTTGCGAATAAAGGATCTCCATACTCAGGGCTATGTGCTTTGCCAGTTGTGCATATACGATGCCACCGCCATTAAAACCTACTTTATGATAGCCGGCAAAGTAATCCCCGTCTACCTGAGAGAAATTGGCCCCGGCTACCAGCCCGCCATAGAATACCTTTGGCCGCTCCACATACAGGCCATGCGGTTCGCCATCATCATCGTCCTGGGCATAGGTTACGCCGCTAAATGCTATTAAAATAACTGTAATGATTATAAGTGCCGCGAATTTTCTACTTTTATTCATCGAAACAGCTATAGCTAATGAGCTTCAAATATACACCAAACACGCTAAAAAAATTAGAGGAGCTTTATGAAGAAGCCCGCTACATCATCCGTTACGAAAAAGGGAATTTCAACAGCGGCTATTGTATCCTTGAGGAGCGGCGCGTGGTTGTGATCAATAAATTCTTCAGTACCGAAGGGCGTATAAATGCCCTTATAGAGATATTGCCTTCTGTGAATATTGATGAGACCGAACTGAGCGGCGATATGCTTAAATGGTATAAACAACTGAAAGCAGAACCTTCATTGGGCACCGACCCTTCTGTACAAACCCAAATGGATATATAACCGTGAAAGTAACATTCCTCGGCACCGGCACATCGCAGGGCATCCCCTTCATTGGTTGCCCCTGCCCGGTATGTACATCCACCAATAAAAAGGATAACCGCCTGCGCACTTCGGTATGGATAGAAACACCCGAAGCAAGCATCGTTATAGACAGTGGCCCCGATTTCCGGTACCAGATGCTGCGCACTAAAGTGCACAAGCTGGATGCCATCATTTTTACGCACGGTCATAAAGACCACATTGCCGGCCTCGACGATATCAGGGCGTATAATTACTTTGAGCAAAAACCGATACCCATCTACGCTACCGAAGAAACACAGGAATCTTTGAGAAGGGAGTATTCCTACATATTCACCAATCCCACCTATCCCGGTATACCGCAGATAGAAATGAATACGATCAACG
Organism: uncultured Bacteroidota bacterium; assembly: GCA_903821975.1. Taxonomy (GTDB): domain Bacteria; phylum Bacteroidota; class Bacteroidia; order Chitinophagales; family Chitinophagaceae; genus Nemorincola. Next base: position 7,181 of record CAIJNJ010000207.1, on the reverse strand, counting down.
CTAAAGATACTTTTACGGTCAATGGAATTCCCATTACGCCAATAAGAGTGCTGCATTATAAATTAGAAGTGCTCGGCTTCCGTATCGGCGACTTTGCCTATATCACAGATGCCAATTACATAGCCCCCGAAGAACTGGAAAAAGTAAATGGCAGCAAGGCGTTTGTGCTGAATGCGCTGCGGCATGAGCCGCATATATCGCATTACACCCTTGCAGAAGCTGTGGAAGTAGCAAAAAGCGTGCACGTTGAAGATACCTACTTCACACACATAAGCCACCAATTGGGCCTGCATGATGCCGTAGACAGCGACCTGCCGGAAGGCATGCACCTTGCTTATGACGGGCTGGAGCTGGAGTTTTAAGAAGCCGTGGATCTCTATAAAGTTGAACACAGAAACGATGGCAATTATTAAAAACCATGGGGGAACTATTTTTTACATATTAATTTCCATGCATTGCTGTGCACAAAATATAAATCCTGTGGTTGCGAAACAAGATATTGTTGTCGGGCAATCTATCAATAAAAACTATTATAAACATCCCAAAAACTTATTTTGGGGTAACTCGACCGTGTTTGCATCAGGGTATACACATTCCACAACTAATGATCTTGCCTTTGAGATAGGAAGAGCTTATGTGGCTGAAAGTGAGTTGGTCATAACATACAGAAATATCGGAGTCGGCTATGACCACCTTTTTAATAATACAACCGATAATTATTACAAACTTTTCTATGAGCTATCAGGCGCCATGCCACCATTAGGTGGCATATCTATGAGACTGGAAGGCATGGTAAATAACATATTCAATACGTATTTTCTCAGGCCATATATCGGGCTAACCTACACTCCGGTGCCTAAACTTCATTTTGATGTGCAATATTGCCACACATTTTTACTGGCGGGTAAAAACGATCCTTTCCGCAACGGAATAACGCTTAGAGCAAAGATGTACCTCAACGAAAGAAATTGGGTAAATCTTCCAGCCCATAAACACCACCCATAAGCACATTATCATGTATTTTTGAACTTTCAATGAGCAGAAGCAACTACTAAATTTAATTTTTGAATTTTAAACATGGAATACAATTTTACCGATATCGAGAAAAAGGCTAAAGACAAATGGGCTAAGGAAGAAGTGTATAAAGTAAGTAATGACAGTGATAAGCCTAAATGCTACATACTCGATATGTTTCCCTACCCCAGTGGCGCAGGCCTGCATGTGGGACACCCGCTTGGTTATATTGCGTCTGATATTTATGCGCGCTATAAAAGGCTCTGCGGTTACAATGTACTCCACCCTATGGGCTTCGATGCTTTTGGCTTGCCTGCCGAGCAATATGCTATAGAAACAGGTCAACACCCGGCGGTAACCACGGAAAAGAATATTGCCCGCTACCGCGAGCAGTTGGATAACATCGGCTTTTGCTACGACTGGAGCCGGGCAGTGCGCACCAGCGACCCATCTTATTATAAATGGACACAGTGGATATTCCTGCAATTATTTCATAGCTGGTACGATCGTAAAGCCAACAAAGCAAAACCTATAAAAGAGCTTGTTGCCATTTTTGAAAAAGAAGGCAATGGCAATATCCCATCTCCCGGAAATGATGCACTCCGTTTTGACAGCGTACAATGGAAAGACTATTCCGAAAAAGAACAGCGCGATATACTGATGCAATATCGCCTCGCCTACCAGGGCTATGCACAGGTGTGGTGGTGTGAAGCCTTAGGCACCGTACTTGCCAATGACGAGGTGGTGAACGGCGTATCAGAACGTGGCGGGCATCCTGTAGAAAGAAAGAATATGCGCCAGTGGTTCCTGCGCATCACCGAATTTGCCGATCGTCTCCTCACCAGCCTTGATATACTGGAGTGGAGTGAAGCGATGAAAGAAATGCAGCGCAACTGGATCGGGAAAAGTAATGGTGCTGAGGTGAAGTTTGACCTCTCCTCCGGAGAGGTCTCTCTTACCGTCTTCACCACCCGCCCCGACACCATCTTCGGTGTTGACTTTATGGTGCTTGCTCCTGAGCATGAATTGGTAGACTCTATCACAACACCCGAACAAAACAAAGCCATACAAGACTACAAGACCTATGTAAAAAGCCGCTCTGAACGTGAGCGTATGAGCGAAGTAAAACAGGTAACCGGTTGTTTTACCGGCGCATATGCCATACACCCGTTCACGCAAAAACAGGTGCCTGTATGGATATCAGAATACGTGCTGGCAGGCTATGGCACCGGCGCTATAATGGGCGTGCCCAGCGGCGATGAGCGCGACCATGCTTTTGCAAAGCATTTCAACATATCTATCACCAACATCTTCGGCAGCAGGTACACAGGCGAAGAAGCATACAGTTCTAAAACAGACATTATAGAGAACAGCGACTTCCTCTCCGGCCTTAGCATACCTGATGCCACCGAGGCTGCCATCAATAAACTGGAAGACCTCGATGCCGGTAAAAGAAAAGTAAACTTCAGGCTGCGCGATGCGGGCTTTAGCCGCCAGCGCTACTGGGGTGAGCCGTTCCCGATCATCTATGTAGATGATATCCCGTATGGCAACGACGAGCCCATCATACACAATAATCACGACCTGGGCAAGCTGCCGGTAGAACTGCCGCATGTAGACAGCTACAGCCCCGGCCCTGAAGGGCAAGGGCCGCTCGCCAATATACAGGACTGGGTAGAGACCGAAGCCGGCGAACGAGAAACCAACACCATGCCCGGCTATGCCGGCAGTAGCTGGTACTTTCTCCGCTACATGGACCCGCATAATGACAATGAATTTGCAAGCCGCAAAGCCATCGACTACTGGAACCAGGTAGACCTATACATAGGCGGTACCGAGCATGCCGTAGGCCACCTGCTCTACTCCCGTATGTGGACAAAAGCCCTCTGTGATCTTGGCTACATAGGCTTTGATGAGCCTTTTAAGAAACTGCTGAACCAGGGGATGATACAGGGACAATCATATTTTGCCAAACATATTACTGCCACAAATAAAAATGGCGTATCTCACAATTTTTTTATTTCATACCAAAACTCTGAAAAAGAGACAATAAATTGGAATGGTGAAAATTACACGATCAAAAAAAATATACCTTTTTCGAATTTCAGAATCAGGTATGCTCATTTATTCGTTGATACAAAAGATAGAATTACAAGGAAAAGTCTTAAAGAAATATTTGAGATTGAACATGTAAATCCCAAAAACATAGAAGACAATCTTATGGATTTTATTTGGGATGGAATTACAGAAGATGGCGAGCAATATATCCAGTGCAAGTTAGAAGTAGAAAAAATGTCCAAGTCAAAATACAATGTTGTTAACCCTGATGACATTGTAGCGCAGTATGGTGCCGATACTTTCCGCATGTACGAGATGTTCCTCGGCCCGCTGGATGCCAGTAAGCCTTGGGACACCAAGGGTATAGAAGGCGTGCACCGTTTCCTCAAAAAAATGTGGCGCCTGTATGCAGATGAGCAAACCGGCTGGATCGTAAACAACGAACCCGCCACCGATGCCGAGCTGCGCATACTGCACAAAACCTTAAGGAAGATCAGCGAAGATATTGAGCGTTTCTCGTTCAATACATCTGTAAGCCAGTTCATGATAGCTGTTAATGAGCTATCTACACTTGGCTGTCATAAGCGTGCTATACTGGAGCCGCTGGCTATTGCTATATGCCCCTTCGCGCCGCACATGGCCGAGGAGCTTTGGCAGCAGTTAGGTCCCGATAGCTATCGGGACGGCAGTGTCACTCAGTCCACCTTCCCGCAATATGAAGAGCGTTATGTAACCGAAAGTGCCAAAATGTACCCTGTTGCTGTAAACGGTAAGACCCGTATTGAAATGGAGTTCCCGCTCGATGCAGAACCTGCCACCATAGAAAAAGAAGTGCTTGCAGACGAGACCATACAGAAATGGCTGGAAGGTAAAACACCTAAGAAGTTCATTTACGTTAAAGGCAAGATGATAAATGTAGTGGTCTGATACCATAAGAAAACATACCAACTAACGTCATTGCGCGGAGCATCGCATCGGTTTGTGCGCGGATGCGACAAAGCAATCTTTCGCAACACGTGAACGAATTTTAGGGGATCTCAGATCTTCGCAAGGGTGGTCCAGCTTGTGCCGCCGTAAGAAGCCCCTGTTGTATCTTTTAACACAAGGGTTGTGCTTGTCAGCGTGTCTATATGATAATAGTTATTTGAAAAACTGAACGTATCCATAAGGTGGAGGTAAGTATTATTGCTCGCGAGTACCCACCTGTACCCGTTGAAATTCGAGTAATAAGCTACACTCATCCGGCCATTAGCGTAAAAACTGAACCATTCATGGCTTAGCATGGTATCCTGCACTATTTCATCAGAGTCTGCTATACCGTTATTATTATAGTCCTGGTATAGCCCGGTTACCTGCCATGTCCCTATCAGCATTTGCGAGCGTGTGGGCGGGTCGTTTTTCTTGCAGGATGTAACCATCAAAGCCACTCCTATCGCAAATATTAAAATGAGCACTTTAATATCCTTCTTCATTATCAGGGTTTAGGTTAATGCAAATTCTGGAATTTGAAATTTGAAATTTGGAGTTTGGAATTTGGATCATTATTTAGTGTCTTCCAATGGTTGCTCGCCATCATGTAGCAGGGTTATCGGCATCAGGTCGCGTATGTAGTTCCACATATCGTTAGCCCACCTGAAACCATCATACTCACCGCTCGGCACAAAGGTGTACTTGCGGTGCGGGTCATTCATCTGAGATACCAGCCGGTCAAACACGATCACGTTCCTTTCCTTGTCCCAGTTCATAAATACCTGCACCTCTTTCTTATACTCCAGTACAAACCTGTTTACACGCAGTTGTGGGAAATTCTCAGATACCACACCAAATATAGGAGCACCGAAGGTCACCCCATGTTCGTCAATAATAAGCGGGTCCAGCACCTTCTTATTACTTATCGGGCTCGATGAGTTGAGACCGAAGAGCGTATGCACTACTTTCCCGTCCACCTCATGCGTAATAATGCGGTAATAGATAGCGCCAAACCATTTGCCGCCCGTCAGTATGCTGTCCTCTGTTCCTTTGCCCAGTTCTTCGGTATAATCACGCAGGCCATAAAGTTTCAGTTTTGCGTCCGGCATTTGTATGGCACCGTAATAGCGTTTCGTTGCCGGGGTGGGCAGTATTGCCCAGTTAAAGATGCGGAAAGAGTTATCATCGCTGTATATGATATTTATCCTGCTCTTCAGGCTGTCAAATGGATACAGGTATGAATTAGGTATTTTCAGCGCCCTTACCAGTTGCTTTGCAAACCGCTCACTGTATATAATATGGTCATCAGGTAAAAAGCCGTCATACATTGAATCTGAAGTAACGATCATGGAATCTTCCATAATATGGAACTTCTCCATATCCTGCGGCGTTATCTGTGAATAGGTCTTCCCGAAACTTAAAAGCACCAAAACAAACGCTGCCAGTATCTTTCCTCCTGCGAGGCCGGTGTATTTCATGTGTACCATTCCCCTTGATTTCATTACTTCAAACCTAAACATTTTTTTGTTAAAAACTACTATCATCCCAATGGAGAAACGGCGTTTTAGCTTTATTTTAAAGGATATATGACACCCTTACAAACTTTAGACTTTAGACTCTTTACTTTAGACTTTCCCAATAACTATGTTTTTCCCGCAAAAGCCATTATTTTCGGGTAAAATTAGCTTCGCTGATGCACCTAGTACAACAGATATTATTCATTATCCTCGCGATCACCGCCATTTATATGTTCGCCAAAAAGGTCATGGAAATGCGCCGCAATATATTGCTGGGCCGCGACGAAGACCTCAGCGATAACCCCGGTCAGCGCTGGAAGAACATGACACTGCTCGCGCTTGGCCAGAAAAAGATGTTCAAAAAACCGGTACCTGCCATACTGCACCTCTTTGTTTATGCCGGCTTTATCATCATCAATGTAGAGATACTGGAAATATTCCTGGATGGTGTCCTCGGTATGCACCGTCTGTTTGCCCCTGTACTCGGCAGCCTGTATTCTTTTCTTATCGGCTTCTTCGAGGTACTGGCTGCACTGGTGCTTATAGGCTGCGCCATATTCCTCATTCGCAGGAACATACTGAGGGTAAAGCGCCTGAACATGAAGGAGCTTAACGGCTGGCCGCGTGAAGACGCCAACCTTATCCTTATCACCGAGATCGTGCTTATGGCCCTGTTCCTTACCATGAACACTGCCGATCAGTCGCTGCAGCGCCTTGGTGCAGAGCATTACACACCTACCTCACCATTCTGGATCACCAGCCATTTCACGGGTATGTTCTCCGGCCTCTCGGCGGGCACACTGGTGGGTATAGAGCGTGGTTGCTGGTGGCTGCACATCATAGGGGTGTTCTTCTTCCTCAACTACCTACCCTATTCCAAGCATTTCCATATACTGCTGGCATTCCCTAATGCCTATTATTCCAAGCTGATACCACAAGGCGAAGCAAAGAATATGCCCGAGATACAAAATGAGGTACTGTACATGATGGAGCCGGATAAGGCACCGGCAGTTCCAGCAGAGCCAGCAGAGCATAAAAACTTCGGCGCAAAAGATGTCACCGACCTTAGCTGGAAAAACCTGCTCGATGCCTATTCCTGCACCGAGTGTGGCCGCTGCACCTCTGTATGCCCGGCAAACCTTACCGGTAAAAAGCTCTCCCCGCGCAAGATAATGATGGATACCCGCGACAGGCTGGAAGAAGTAGGTAAGAACATCAACGCAAACAAAGAATTCAAGCCCGATGGCAAGATGCTCATCAATGACTATATAACCGTAGAAGAGCTGCGCGCCTGCACCACCTGCCAGGCATGTGTTGAAGCCTGCCCGGTAATGATAGATCCGTTATCCATCATCATGCAACTGCGCCGCAGCCTCGTTATGGACGACAGCAACGCCCCGGCAGAATGGAACCTCATGTTTGGCAACATAGAAAACAATATGGCCCCATGGAAGTTCAGCCCCGATGACCGCGATGCGTGGACGCATGAGTGAGCTCAACTAACATAATATTTTACAATTTTATTATTGTTTTTTATGAGTAAATTTGATAAGCTATTAATACAATTGCTTTCGGGAAGTGCAGATAAGAACTTCAAGTTTGATGATCTTGTGAAGATATTAT
>CAIJNJ010000206.1 GCA_903821975.1 uncultured Bacteroidota bacterium | reverse complement strand
GGTAAAAATATTATGATTTTGAAGGAATTACTATTATTTTTGCCGTGGAAATTTTAACAATTCATGGACACCCAACACAATAATCACGGTACGGAAATAGATAACCCATATGATATTGAGCTGAACAAGCCCTCTAAATCACGTTTCTTATTTCTTTTATCCTTCTTCGGTTTTTTCATATTCGCATGGTCGGGCTGCTACAACCTTTATGAGCACAAGTACCAGAAAAATGATAAGATCACCGTTCCGGATAATACACTTTACGACCCTAAGTATAAATAATCAATAGCACCCCTGCCGCTATGATCGTATGCCATAAGGATACAGCCGTTGTAATATTAAGCTACAATGGTACTAAATGGCATGAGCTGTTTTTGCCAAAGATCATAGAACAAGCTGATTCCGGTTACGAGGTCATCGTTGCCGATAATGCATCTACTGATGATACCCTGCAATATGTGCAGGCGAATTTCCCTTCCGTAAAAACCCTCCAGATCGCTGTTAATCACGGGTTTGCAAACGGCTACTACGAGGCGCTCAAACAAATAAAAGCCAAATACTACATCCTGCTCAGTGCAGATTTTGAAGTGACCGATGGCTGGTTCCCCCCACTGCACCAGGCTATGGAGCGCGATGAAATGCTGGCAGCATGCCAGCCAAAGATCCGGTACTGGCGCGATAAAGAATGTTTTGAATACGCAGGTGCCGGCGGTGGCTTTATGGATAAGTACGGCTACCTTTTTTGCCGTGGCCGCATATTCTTCGATATAGAAAAAGACAATCACCAGTACGATGATAATATAGAGGTCTTCTGGGCATCAGGCGGCTGCTTTATGGTGCGGGGCGAACTATACCACAAAGTGGGCGGGCTCGACAACGATTTTTATGCACACATGGAAGAGGTGGACCTATGCTGGCGCCTGAAGAATACAGGCTACAAAATAGGCTACGTATCCGGCTCTCTTGTCTATCATGTGGGGGGCAGTGTCATCAGTTACGGCAGCCCGCAAAAACTGTATTACAATTTCCGCAACAATCTTATACTCCTGCTTAAAAACGAGAAGGGCTCGCGCCTTGCATGGCTGTTCCCGCTCCGGTTTATACTTGATGGCGTCGCTGGTCTTCGGTTGCTGTTTACAGGCAATGTAAAGCACACCTTTATTATTGTCAAAGCGCACTTCCACGTATACTGCGACTTAGGCAAATGGCTGAAACGCAGGCGGGAGAATAAATCTTTGATCTCAAAGAGAAATGAGGAAGGCATTTACCCGCGCAGCATTGTATGGGACTATTTCTTACTCAAAAAAAAGAAATTCACCGACCTAAGCTGGAAGCCTAAAAAACTCAACTAGGAAATTCTGGATTCCAAAGAGGCAGTTCAAAAAAACGATCCAAATTCCCAAAAACAAATCCCAAATTCCTATCTTTATACCATGGCACTTTTCTCACAAGTCGGCAGGTATAGTAATTTCGGTCTCTTGCTCATGCGCGCAGGTCTTGGGGCTATTATGATCATGTACGGCCTTCCCATCCTTACCCACTCCGACCAGTGGGCCGATTATGGCAGTGCTATGAGTAACCTGCATGTTCATTTCTTCCCTGCTTTCTGGGGTTTTATGTTCGCCCTCACCGAAACAGTTGGCGGCCTTTTCCTCATACTTGGGTTGTGGTTCCGGCTGGTCTGCCTGCTCCTGCTTTTCAGTTTTATTGTTGCCGCAATGACCCATTTTTCCAAAGGCCAGGGAATAGATAAAGCCGCTCATGCGCTTGAGCTTTGTTTTGCATTTGCCGGTTTGTTTTTTGTTGGGCCGGGTAGTTATTCGGTAGATAGAAGTTAGACCATTACTATAAGTCATCGTTATGAATCGCCTCATCTCCATCTTAGTACTAGCAGTATTTACTGTCATTGCATTTGGTTGCAAAAAGAAGTCACCTGCCACAGTCAACACCGCTTATTGCACTACATGCACTGCTACGCCATTGGTACACACGGTAGATACCGATAGTGTCTTTTATTTTCTCCCCACTGCATTTACACCTAACGGGGACGGTATCAACGATATTTTCTTCCTGCTTTACAACAACCTTGTTGTTGACAGTTCCAGCATTTCCATCTGGGATATTAACGGCAGAGAGGTGTTCAGTAAAAATATTGGTGCAAGTGCAAGAACGAGTGGATGGGATGGCACTGATATGAGCGGTAAAAAATGCGGGGCCGGTGAGTACCCGGTTCATGTGAAATTGCTGACTAATAAAGGGACCGTGGTAAATGTTTGCGCCTGTGTCAACTTACTTCAATACTCCGGAAGCTGCTTGAATACCAAAGGTATCACTTATTACTTCCCCGACCAGGTTAATATAGATAGTGGATATGTGAACCAGACCAATGAACAAATATGCCCATAACCTGGAACATCATCATCACTAATTCAAACGAGTTGCTTATTCAAAAACAAACGCCGGAAATGATCCGGCGTTTTCATTTATGCTCTAGATAAAATATTTTACCAATTTATCAGCAAAAATTAATCTCAAAAAATGTAAAACCTTTGCGTCTTAGCGTCTTAGCGGTTAAACCAATCTATAGGATTTCGGAGCTAAGTTAGTATTACAATTGGTATACCACTCTTACCTGCGCTACACTTCCATTCGCGCCTTCAAACTTGCAGATATAAGTGCCCGGAAGCAGCACCTTAGAAAGATAGATCAGGTTAGTGCCTTCGTTTACCAGGCACACACCTTTTTCCTTACCCTTCTGTGAGTAAAAATAGAGTTTGCCGGCACACTCTGTTTTTATAGTGATGATACCGTTTGATGGGTTAGGATAAACACTGACATTGGCAAGAACCGGTGATGGGTCGTTCTTCGCTTCAACAGTGGTATCGCTTATACCCAGTGTATTCGGGGTGATGGTCGCTGGGTCCATGGCTGGGATCACATTGTCATTTTCTTCAATGGCAACCAGCTCAGTATTTATATTAGCATTATTTGTAGATTGTGCCAAAGCTTTGCCGTTACCGAAAGCTAAAAGTGGCAAAAGAGCGAGTAAAGTGATTGAGTGTTTCATAACTGTATTTTTTAAATGATTAATTATGTTTTTCTATGAAACCATTGCTATCATTGATTTCTATCCTAAATTTCCAACTTAAAAAGATACTTTTCAGCGCAAGTCGATAAAGGGGCTCAAAAAGTCGATTAACCGGTTCTTGCGTAGAAATCCACCTTTCTTATTAGATTTGCTAAAATATCATGCCGCTGTTATGAAGAAATACAAGTGCCTTATTGCCGATGATAGCCTTATGGAGCTGGACATAATGGAGATGCTCTTGGGCAAAATCGGGCAACTGGAAATAGTGGCAATATGTGACAATGGCCTGAAGGCGCAGCAGGTACTTGCATCGCAGGAAATAGACCTTGTTTTCTCAGACATTAACATGCCCGAGCTATCCGGTATCAGCTTATTGAAAAGCATGACTGCAGGCCATGCAACTCGCAGGAAGGCCCCTGTATTTATTTTCGTCAGCGCCCACCCTGAATATGCCGTAGAAAGCTACGACCTCAACGTGATCGACTATATCGTAAAGCCTGTATCGCTTGAGCGGGTTTTAAGGTCTGCAAACAAGGCCATTGAATACCTGGATATGAAGAATATGGCCGAGGCAAAACAGCCGCAGGCAGCCACTATTGAAAATGATGATTACTTCTTTATCCGCGAGTCTAATGATCTTGTGAAACTGCACTTTGATAAAGTGGCTTACATAGAAAGCATGGGTGATTTCTCGAAAATATTTACACTCGATGATAAGCGGCATATAACCCTCGTAAGCCTCAAGAACCTGGAAATGCAACTACCTGCCTCCCGTTTCTCCCGCATACATAAGCAGTATATCGTCAATCACAACCACATTACCGCGATTAGTGCCGATGAGCTTATTGTGAACGGGAAATACACGCTCCCACTGTCGCAATCATTAAGGCAGGGCCTTCTTGATAAAGTAGTCAATAAAAAGATCGTTACCCGCCACCTGTCTAAGGAAAACTGATAAGCTGACAGGTTGATAATACCAATTTGACATTAAAAATCGGCACCACTATTGTGAACTTTGCGACCTTTGTGTGAGCACGAATTTCAGGTTCTTTGCGTTCTTTGCGTGAAATTTATTGTACCGAAATTCTACGTCTTATTGGTATAAGTTAATACGTCAAAAGAATCAGCACCCCGTAACACACTTTTGTCTTTTAACTTTTGCCTTTTGCCCTCAAAAAGTAACCCATATCTTATCCGCGTCCTTCTTGCGGATGCTGAGGTAATAGCCTGCTATTTGTATGGCCAGCGGATCGCCGAGAGGCGCTATCATTTCTACCCATACCGGCTCACCGGGTATGCAGCCCATTTCCATTAAGGTCAGTTGAAAATCACTTTCATCATGGCTTTTAATAACCGCCTTTGTACCGGTGGGCAATTGGGAAAGGCGCACCGCATTTTCTGCTACCACTTTCATTACTACAAAGGTAAGACAAATTCAAAAGCCCAAATCACAATTGGATAAACCTTAATTTTGGCTCACAAAGCATGAAATGGCAAAAGACCTCACAAACAAAGCCGATATAGAACTGCTCATAAATTCATTCTACGATAAGGTGAAGAAAGATGATAAGATCGGATTCATATTTAATACTATTATTGGGGCAGACTGGAGCCACCACCTGCCGGTAATGTATGACTTCTGGAACATGGTCTTATTCAGTCAGCCCGGCTATGCAGGCAACCCTACCCGCGCACATGTGGATATGGATAAGAAGATACCCTTAGAAAAAGAACACTTTGACCGCTGGCTGGAACTATGGAATGAAACCGTTGATAGTCTGTATGCCGGGGAACATGCCGACCTCGCCAAAAACCGCGCGATGCTGATGGCAAACCTCATAAGCATGAAAGTGGAAATGGGCAGGGAAGGAAACCTGGTACAGTAGACCCCTCCCCTAAAGGGGAACCATGTATTTAGCCGCACATTATAACATTAAGCGTGTAATATTGATTAAGCAAGTTATTTCATCTGATTTAAGAACCTACAATGGATAATAATACATTCACTATTTCAGGGAAGCTGGTAGATCTTTTTTTACGGCGGATATATCTGGGTGAAGTGACCGTAAACAATGGCGTTATTACCTCGATAGCTGAATCCGAAACTGCCGAAGATCAATACATACTGCCGGGTTTTGTAGACGCGCATATACACATAGAGAGCTCCATGCTCACCCCGGTGGCTTTTGCGCGCATGGCCGTAGTACATGGCACCGTCGCTACTGTTTCAGATCCGCATGAGATAGCCAATGTGAACGGGATGCAGGGCGTGCAGTACATGATAGACAATAGCAAACTATCTCCTTTTCATTTTTTCTTTGGCGCCCCATCATGCGTTCCGGCAACCACTTTTGAAACTGCCGGTGCCACACTCGATTCAAAAGCGGTGGAAGAACTGCTTCAAAACCCCGATATCTGGTACTTGTCTGAAATGATGAACTACCCCGGCGTATTGCATAAAGACCCTGAGGTAATGGCAAAGATCGCTGCCGCAAAACGTATCGGCAAGCCGGTAGATGGCCATGCCCCCGGCCTGAGGGGAACAGATGCTGCAGCGTATGCCTCAGTTGGTATAAGCACAGACCATGAATGTTTTACACTCGCGGAAGCATTGGACAAGGTAAATGCAGGCATGCACATACTCATCCGTGAAGGCAGCGCTGCAAAAAATTATGAAGCCCTTGCAGACCTGTTAAAATTGCACCCCGATAGAGTCATGTTTTGCAGCGATGATAAACACCCGGATGAACTGGTGCTGCACCACATAAACGATCTTGTAAAGCGCTCACTCGCACGCGGCTACGATCTCTATGATGTGCTCCGCGCTGCCTGCGTAAATCCTGTGTTGCACTACAAGCTGCCGGTTGGTATGCTGAGAGTAAATGATCCCGCAGACTTTATTGTGGTAAACAACTTAACCGACCTTGATATTCTCCGTACGTATATCAAAGGACAACTTGTAGCCGAAAAAGGTAAAACATTGCTGCCTGCAATACCCGCTAAACTTATCAACAACTTCAAAGCGGAGAGAAAACAAGCAGATGATTTCAAACTGCCCGCACGATCAGCAAACCCAACTATCAGGGTTATTGATGCAATAGAAGGCCAGCTTATTACGAACCCATTACAGCTACCCGGAAAAGTAGAGAACGGCTGCCTGGTAAGCGATACAGCCAATGACATCCTGAAGATAGTTGTGGTGAACCGCTATAAAAGTGCGGCACCTGTTGCAGTAGCTTTCATTAAGAATTTTGGGCTAAAATACGGGGCTATCGCCTCTACAGTAGCACACGATTGCCATAACATTATAGCCATAGGAGCAGATGATGCAAGCATATGCGCTGCCGTAAATGCGCTCATAGATTGCAAAGGTGGTATATCTGTTGCAAAAAGCAAAGACAATGTTGCAACCATGCCCCTACCCATCGCAGGGTTAATGTCACCAGATGACGGCTACGAAGTAGCTGCCGCCTATACAAAAATGAATGCACTTACAAAAGAACTGGGTACCCCACTCCATGCGCCGTTCATGACCCTCTCGTTTATGGCCCTGCTGGTAATACCCTCCCTCAAACTAAGCGATAAAGGATTGTTTGACGGGAATTCATTTGCATTTACAAATGTTGAAGTTTAAACAAGCTCGCAAACTGTTCGCGCACCAACTTGCCGTGCTTCGCGCCTTTGCGTCTTTGCGGTAAAACTATAACTACAATAAGGCTACCGTTCCCAGCCCTTCCGAAAACAAAAGATCCAGTATACTGAGATCAGGAATAAACCCCAGCCGGTCTTCAAACACCTGGTAATACTTAGGCAACTGCCGCGAAACAGGTTTGTGCTTTCTCAGGTCAACATCGGCATCCAGGTGATCTTTCATAAAAACATCCGTCTCCTTTTCTTCAAACTGCATCCTCAATTGTTGCTTCACCCAGCGCATAGTTGCCTTGTTGTAGTCGATAAGATGCGAGAAAGGCGTTTCAAACAGTACGCTTAAACTATCCTCATAATGATCAAAAAAGGGTGTCCGCTTATAAACAGACACCAATGTGCGCCAGTGCTGCACCTGCCAGCGCTCCTCGTTAAAAATAAGCACATCCTTCATCGGCACCCGCTGGTTTCGCCCGTTAACAAGCGGCACAGTCAGCTTTATGCTGTTGTTAGCGCCAGATATATGGTACCGGTTCCGGGCGCTCATTTTCTGAAAATGCTCCCCCGCATCAAAGATCACCGTATCCGCATTCATGACCTCGCTCCACCAGCTAATGCGCGGAAAAGTAAAATATGGAGATACTGCGGTCATGGCGGCAAATGTAAAAACAAATGCCTGATCTTATTATTTTAACAATAGTGAAATACCCTTTACGTGTTTGCCGACTATATTTGCATAAATCCTGAAGATCGATGCGAAAGGCCGGTATATGTATTATTATGTTATTTCTCTGCGCCCATGCCATAGCTATGGACGCTATTGTTTCGCATACCCTGTTCTATGTAAGTGATTCTGCTCAAAACAATGTCCAAAAACCTTCCTTTGAAATATACTGGCAGGTAAATCCCAAAACAGTCCATTTTACCACCACCCCTGAAAAGACCATTATTGCCCGTATAAAAACAGACATCGTTTTTACTAACGACAATGGCATTATTAAAGAAGATCATTTCATACTGCAAACTGTTCCTGTTGCCAGTGTAAATGACCTGATGACGCACAGTATCATTGATCTCCGCCGTTATTCTTTAGGCACCGGGCATATCAAAATGAAATTTACCCTTACCGATCTCGCTGACACAACAAGCAAATTCACTTACACCGACACTGTTACGATCACTCCTCCCGGAGAAGTGGCATATATGAGTGGTGTGGAATTACTGGATACCATCCTGGAATCGCCTGCGAAAACGCCCTACTACAGGAATGGCCACCAGCAAGTACCTGCCTGCACCAATTTCCTGGATGAGTCTAAAAAAGTGCTCCATTACTATGCCGAGATCTATGGCACGGACCAGGTGTCAAAGGTCAACTACCCGCTGATACGCAAGGTTACCATTTCCAAGAAACCAAACGACTCCTACTACAGCAATTTTATAAAAACAGACACTATTGTTCCGGGGAAAGTGACACCTACCTCCGGCAGTTTCCGACTCAATACATTGCCATCGGGAAATTATTACCTGAACGTATCGCTTGAAAACAATACGCATAAGAACATTCTATTCGGCAGCCAGTTCTTCCAGCTTATGAACATACACCCTGAAGAGGAAGAGGTTGTAAAAAAACAGGCCGTTGTTTCAGATACTGCTATCGAGAATATTACTGTTCTTGATCTCGGTAAAACATTCCTGTCTAAATACACTACAACCGAAGTGCTCGCTATTCTCAGGATGTTGCTGCCACTGAGCGACCCTATGGAAACGCAGACTATAAACGGCTTCCTGAAGAAACCGGATGATATGTATATGCGCTACTATGTCTATAACTACTTCAAAGCAGTAAACCCCAAAGATCCCGGCCTTGCATGGAAGCAGTATTCCGAAAAAGTAATTGAAGTAAATAAACTCTTTACTGCTCACGGTATGAAGGGTTACCAGACAGATCGTGGCTTCATATACCTGAGATACGGTGCGCCTACCGAAAAGGTAACTGTAGAAAATGAATCAGGCACAAACCCTTATGAAATATGGCAGTATAATGTGCTCACCC
Source organism: uncultured Bacteroidota bacterium (assembly GCA_903821975.1). Lineage (GTDB taxonomy): Bacteria > Bacteroidota > Bacteroidia > Chitinophagales > Chitinophagaceae > Nemorincola. Next base: position 1,714 of record CAIJNJ010000206.1, on the reverse strand, counting down.
AAATGAACCATAAAGATATTCCCGATGCCGTGTTCCTTTTCTTTAAGCACGATGATATCACCAGCGATTACAAGCTCCTGCATTCCAACGTGGCAGGTGAGATCCAGAATAAAGGCTGGCGGTCATTCTTATATGTGAACGGCGGCGGAAACGGATCTGACTCACGCGCTGAACAATATATCGGGTCTAAATAAACAACTCATCTTTATTTGTCCGGCATCGCTTCCTTATCATGCTTGCCATGTTTGGAATCGGCCCACACATTGTCTATCGCCCATACCAACTGCTGCTGAAAAGCGTGCTGCCGCACTGCACATTCCGGCATAGCACATAACTTACACTGGTAAGGCATGCAACCGTCTATGTGTATGAACAGTTCTACCTGGTTGTTGAAATGCGATTTGATGAGGCTTTCCAGTGCGTGTATCTCCCTGTCCGCATCCGCCACCTGGTAATACCATGGCAGGGTCATATGCGCATCCACATGCATAAGGCTGCCGTACTGTATCACACGTAAATTATGCAGGTCTATCCACTGTGGCGCCCTGTTGGCTTGCAGCACATCAATCACTTCTTTCAGCAATGCCGTATCCATCTCATCCATAATACCGGAAATAGAGCGCCGCAGCACCTTGTACCCCGTTATCATGATAATTGCCGCAAAGCAAAGCGCTACAACGCTATCCAGCCATACCCATTTATTGTGGGTAGCCAATAACAGCGCCAGCCCAATGATTATGGCCACTGTAGAATAGGCGTCTGTCTGCAGGTGCTTGCCTGCAGAGATAAGTATCATGGAATTATTTTTCCGCCCTTTCGCTTCCGCATACTTGCCCGCAAAAAAATTCATCGCCCCTGATGCTGCAACGATCAGCAAACCAATATCCAGCTTTTCCAGCTCATGGGGTACTATCAAATGCTGTATGGCCTCATAAATAATAACAACTCCAGCTATCATTATGAGCGTACCCTCTACGGCAGAGGACAGAAACTCCGCCTTACCATGCCCGTACGGATGATTGGTGTCCCGTGGCCTGTTGGCAAGAATAATACTGAACAGCCCAAGGAAACCAGCAACCATATTCACGATACCTTCAAGGGCATCTGTGAGCACAGTAACTGAGTGCGTAAGGTACCATGCCAACATTTTGGCCATGAACAACACTACAGACAGTAAGGCTATATATCGCTGGATGCGTACAGTCATTCGGGTTTTTGAAAGAGAATAAAGATAGTTATTTATCTACCCGAAGGATCAATAGTAGGTATACACATACGTAACGGTATCATTCGCAGATCCTGCCTGGTTGGTAACCCTCATCAGCTGGCTGATCCGCCCCTCATTGTCGAAATTATATAAGTATAACTCTCTCCAGGTACCACCAAATTCCAGTTGTTCCGGCAAATGACTTGTGTGAATATATGACCTCCCGTATTTCAGGAAATCCTCAATGGTCAGAGCGCCACCCAACTGGCCACTTCTGCCAATATTGTAATAATAGCTGTCTACAACACCATGAGTGGAAAAGCTGGCTATATCACCATTACTCCAGTTATAGGTAGTTGTATCTGTAATATAGTACGGGTAAGTGCTGCTGGGCCGCTTGGTAGCGAGTTGTGTGATCTCAGTACCATTATAGGTCATGAACAAAGTATCTGTCAGGTTCACCTGTATTATCTGGCCGTTGGTATTGGCATCTACCATATACGAATT
>CAIJNJ010000205.1 GCA_903821975.1 uncultured Bacteroidota bacterium | reverse complement strand
ATATAGTATGAAACGCACGTATCAACCGCACCGCCGCAGCCGCAAGACAGTTCATGGTTTCCGTAAACGTATGGAATCTGCAAATGGCCGTAAAGTACTGGCTTCTCGCCGCGCTAAGGGCCGCCATAAGCTTACCGTATCAGATGAACGCCGACTGAAGTAATCACTTTAAATTAACTTGCCATTCGTAATACTTTCAAAGTATATGAGCGGCTCAAGCGAGAGCAGCATATTCATACGCTTTTCCTTACCGGGAAAGCGTTTTCTGTTTTTCCCATAAAGCTCATTTACAGCCTGCTGCCCCGTACCAATGAAAAAGCATCGCCTGTAATGGCCGGGTTTTCGGTGCCTAAAAAGAAATTTCGCAGCTCAGTGCACCGGCACCGCGTGCGCCGGCTGATGGTGGAAGCATGGCGGCTAAACAAACACACGCTATACGACGCAATACCTGCTAACAAGCAAATGCACCTGTTCCTTATCTTTTCTGACAGCGCTATGCCGCAATATGAACCGATAAAGGAAGCGATGATAAAGGGCGTGGGGAAATTGATAACGGTGGTAAAGAAAGATGTGCCTTAGCAGGGTTCACGCAAAGAACGCAAAGGTTTTCGCAAAGAGGCGCGAAGGATCATGAAATCAACACACAATTAGAATTTTTGAAAAGATTTTTCTCCATATTATTCATTGCCATCATCCGGTTTTACCAGGGTGCTATATCGCCATTCTTTGGGGCGAAGTGCCGGTTTACCCCTACCTGCAGCGCATACGGGCTGGAAGCGATAAAAAAATACGGCCCCTTCAAAGGCGGATGGATGGCCTTTAAGCGTTTCTGCTCCTGCCATCCCTGGGGAAAGCATGGGTATGACCCGGTACCGTAATGCCCCCAACCCCCCTGAAGGGGGCTTAGCTTGTCAGCATAATTTCAACTTCAGAACATTTCTGTTACTTCTTTCAATACTTGAGTACATTTATTTTGGGTAAGCCCCTTTAGGGGTTGGGGTATCACTTCAACAACTCACAAGGCTTTAAGCCTGTAACGCGCTTAAAGGCGGTGCTGAAGTGGGAGATGCTGCTATAGCCGAGGATGTTGGCTACGTCTGTTACCGAGCGGCCCTGCTGCTGCAATAATTCTTTGGCCTTGGTGATGCGCAGTTGCTGCTGGTATTCGTGTATCGTCTTGCCGGTTATGGTCTTGAAGCCTTTTTTAAGATAGCATTCGTTCATCGCCACTTTGCGGGAAAGCTCGCGTATAGTGAGCGGCTGGTCTATGTTATGGCTTATGATGTCGCAGGCCGCCTGTATCTTTTCACGCTCGGTGTCGTTGGCAAGAAAGCGGCAGGCAGGTACCTGGCAGGAAGTAAATGGTATGGTAATACATTCCAGCGCGCGGCGCAATAAGTGCATAGCCGTTTCGCTCTGCCTCAATGACTTTATGAACGGCGTTACCTGCGCTTCCTGTTGCATCTGACCGAGCAACAAACGGCTCTGCGTGCAAATGGCAAACGGCTGCTCTGTGCTGCAGTCGAAACGGAATGGCTGGTTGGCAATTAATATCTCTGAAGGGTATTGCTCAAAAAAAGAAGGAAGGAACCGCACTGAATAAACGGTTGCATTCATGGACGATGCCTCGGCATATTGCAGGTAGCAAAGCTCCAGGCAATATTTGTTATCATCTATGGGAAAGAGGCGCAGTACACCCTTATCTTCGGGCTGGTCATCTTCCTGTAGCGATACTTCGTGCCACTCTGCTTCTATACTGTTATTTATCGCTTCACGCTTACTGTCCAGCACACGGAATTCTATCCCCTGAAATGCATCAGGTGATCTCCATTGCTTTTTTGTTTGTACAGTTACTTTTGGCACGGGAACAAAGGTAAGGGGGAAAATGATAAGGTTTTGTCAGGGAAGGATCATGTTTTTAGCACTAAATTTTAAAAGAAGCCTCTCGCAAAGGCGCTAACCTGCCTGCCGGTAGGCAGGGGCGCAAAAAAATAAGGAGTGCTTAGTTTTATCTTTTAAAGGCCACAAAGGTGAATTGAGATGTTAGTTTTCCTTATTACATAGCAGTATTAGGAATATATACCGGTTTCGTAGCCATAATACTTTCTATTTCGCTCATAATGCCGGGGGTGAGCTTTTTGTATACATCGAGGGCTCCGAGGTTTTCTGTGAGCTGTTTTTCTTTTGTGGCGCCGAGAATAGCGGTAGTTACATGGGGGTTATGTATACACCATGCTATAGATAAGGTGGCTAGCGAGGTATTCAGTTCTTTGGCTACTTTATCCAGCTTGCGCACCTTGTTTATTTTGTCTTCGTGCATCATGCGGTCCTTTAGCCAACCGTAGTTTTCAAGTGCCAGGCGGGAACCTTCGGGTACACCATTATTATATTTTCCGGTAAGCAGCCCTGAGGCCAGCGGGCTCCAGATGGTGGTGCCCATACCTATATTGTTGAAGATAGAAATATAATCGAGCTCCATTTTATGGCGCTCAAAAAGATTGTATTGCGGCTGCTCCATGGCGGGACCTATAAGGTTCAGCTTGTCTGCCACTTTATGCGCTTCCATTATTTCGGCCGCGCTCCACTCGCTGGTGCCCCAGTAAAGTATCTTACCTTGTTGCAACAGTATGTTCATTGTCCATACTATCTCCTCCATGGGCGTTTCGGGATCTGCGCGGTGGCAAAAGAAAAGATCAAGGTAATCTGTTTGTAACCGTTGCAGTGCGCCGTGGCATGCCTCGGTAATATGCTTGCGGCTAAGGCCGCTCTGATTAGGTTTATTGTCTTTGCCGTGAATGCCAAAGAATACTTTGCTGGATATACAATAAGAGGTGCGGTCCCAGTTTTTCTTTTTCAGTGTGCGGCCCATCAGTTCTTCACTCTTACCGCCTTCATACCCTTCTGCGTTATCAAAGAAATTGACGCCGCTATCATAGGCGAGTCCCATGAGCCTGTCTGAAGAAGTATCATCTACCTGGTTAGAAAAGGTAACCCATGACCCGTAAGATAACAGGCCCAAATGCAACCCTGTCTTTCCCATTTTCCGATATTCCATAAACCAAATTTTTGAACCCGGATTTTGGGGATTAATGGATTTACCGGGTTGATAAATCTATACCGCCGGGATAATCCTTTAATCCGTTGAATCCCGGTTGGTTACTATATCATATACACCACCAACCCATCCCTGAGTTTTGGCTCAAACCAGGTGCTTTTGGGGGGCATTACGTTGCCACTGTCGGCAATATCAAATAACTGCTGTATGGTTACCGGGTACAGCGAAAAAGCCACTGCTGCTTCTTTACTATCTACGCGCTTTTGCAACGCTTCCATGCCGCGTATGCCGCCCACAAAATCTATGCGCTTGTCTACACGGGGGTCTTTTATGTTCAGTAGTTTGTCGAGTACGTTCTGCTGCAGTATGGTCACGTCCAGTATACCGATGGGGTCTTTGGAATAGGTGCCGGGCTTTACCAGCAACTGGTACCATCTGCCATCCAGGTACATGCCAAAGTCGTGTGCATGAAAAGGTTTGTATGCCTCATCGCTGGGCAGGGAAACATCAAAATCTGCCGCCAGTTTTTCCAGGAATTCCTCCTTGGTCATACCATTGAGGTCTTTAGCCACACGGTTGTAATCCATTATTTCCAGCTGGCTGGCCGGGAATATGCAGGTAATAAAATAATTAAAGGATTCATCACCATCTACAGAGTAGCCGTTATCCCTGCGCTCCTTGCATACCTTGGCCGCAGATGCTGCGCGGTGGTGCCCGTCTGCTATATAAGTGCATGGTACGTCTTCAGAGAAATAACGCGTAATGGAGGCTACTTTCGCATATTCATCCACCACCCAGAATATATGACGCACACCATCTGTGGCAGTGAAATCATACTCGGGTTTGTGATTTTTCTTCCACTCATCTATCATATGCTGCACACTCTCGCAATCGTTGTAGGCAAGAAATACTATGCCCGTCTGCGCACCGGTAGTGGAGATATGATTTATGCGGTCCAGTTCTTTTTCGGGGCGGGTAAATTCGTGTTTCTTTATGATGCCGTTGTTGTAGTCATCGATAGAAGAACCGCAAAGAAGGCCGGTCTGTGAGCGACCGTTCATTACCAGCTCGTATATATAGTAACATGGCTCCTTATCCTGCACCAGCACTTTGTCCTGTACCATTGCATCAAGGTTTTCCTTTGCCTTGTCGTATACCTGCTGGCTATGCACATCCACATTATCGGGCAGATCTATTTCCGAACGGGTAACGTGGTAAAAATTATACGGGTCTTTTTTGAATTCCCGTGCTTCGGCAACGCTTACCACATCATAGGGTAAAGTAGCTACTTCGGCAGCTAATTGTTTTGTAGGCCTGAGGCCTTTGAAAGGAGTGATCTTTGCCATAAACCCCGATTCCGCCGCGGCGGAGCTTTATTAGTTTGATGAAAGAAAATTATAGCACCAAATTATTACTTTATTTTCATTCAGCCATACTCACGCCGAAAAAGCCCCGTAGGGGGCCTTATCTATATACGAGAAGGAAGATCAAATGTTTTTTATTACCTCTATGAGCTGCTCAACAGCCTCAACCGTCACCGCATTATAAAGGGATACCCTGAAGCCACCTACCGAACGATGGCCTTTTATACCTATGATATCACGTTCATCGCATAGTGCCAGGAATTTCTTTTCATTTTCAGGTGTGTTGGCGGTAAAGCAGACATTCATCATACTGCGGTGTGCCTTTTCTCTTACATGCGCGGTAAAAATTTTGCTTTTATCTATCGCATCATACACCAGCTTTGCTTTATGCCTGTTTTCTTTTTCAATGGTTGCGATCCCCTTCTCTTTTGTCCAGCGCAGCATCAATAATGATATGTAAACGCCGAAAACGTTTGCGGTATTAAGTATAGAGTCTTCTTTTACCTGTGCTGCATAACTGAGCATGGGCGGTAAGGGACGCACTATGCGCTCCAGCATATCTTTCTTTATAACGGTGAGCGCTATACCAGGTGTGCCCAGGTTTTTCTGCACGGCTGCATAAAACATTGCATACCTGGAATAATCATGTTTGCGGCTAAAAATATCGCTACTCATATCCGCTATCAGCGGCACTTTACCTGTATCAGGGATATTTGTCCATTGTGTGCCGTAAATAGTATTGTTTGTCGTGAAGTGCACGTATGCAAGTTGCTTAGGCACTTTCGCGGGCCATTCGGGCAGATGGCTGTAATTGCTATCCTTTGATGTGGCCAGTATCTGTACATCACCGTAATGAGTAGCATATTCCAGCGCTTCTTCGGACCAGCGGCCGCTGTCTATATAGCCAGCGGAGCCATTCTCTGCCAGGAAATTCATCGGCACCATAAAAAACTGCTGCCTGCCGCCACCATGCAGCCACAGCACTTCGTAATTGTCATCCAGATCACACAATTCCCTTACCAATTGCTTGCTCTCGGCTACTATCTCTGCAAATTCCTTACCGCGATGCGGCAATTCAAGAATAGAAAGGCCCGTTTTCTTGTATTTGGTTATGGCCTTTGCTGCTTCATGCAGCACTTCGGGTGGCAGCGCGGCCGGCCCGGCATTAAAGTTGATCTTTGTTTGCATTTGCTTCTTCTTCTACTGTTGTTATCCCTCCACTTACTGCAAATTTCATCGCTTCACCCGCAGTCATATCTTTTACCGGCTTAACGTTTTTACTGTCAGCTATGATCACCCAGCCTGAAATGGCGTATGCGTGCGGCAGATAAACCGCTACTTTATCTTCCAATCCAAAATGAGTCATATCGCGCTGTGTCATAAAGCCTATCCGCCACATTTCAGGGTTGAGATTCACACATACCCATACAGGCTTATTAAAACGTTTTTTATCGCCCACAAATGATTTCATTATATCACGTACAGACGAGAATATGTACTTGATACCGGGGGTGCGCTCCATCACATGCTCAAAAGAATCAAACAACCATTTGCCTACAAAAAAGCGTGTGCCGAGGTAACCAACAACTGTAACAAGAACAATAATGATGATAAAGCCGAAACCAAAACCGCGCGGCACAAAAGGCACCATATTGTCTACCCCGCTGAATACGGAATAGAGCACATACCCTGTAATAACAATAGGGCTGAGCAAAAGCAACCCCTGTAAAAACGACCTTAATAAAACGGATGCAAAACGCCGCATAAAACAAAGGTATGTAAAAACCGAACCTATTAAAGGGGTGTACCGGCTTTCCTCAACAAATTGAACTTCATAAAAACCAGTGAAATCATCATTCCTTTCAGTTGCAAGGGATTATATTTGTTATCCGGGATTCTTATGTTTCGTTATCTATTCAAATATTTTTTATTGCTCCCCATAATATGGGCTGGTTTGCCGTATACCGGGTATGGACAGGATATAAAACCATGGTCCGGATTTGGAATAGAAACGGATGCAATTGCGGGCAAGGTAATTAAGCATGAAACAAAATTTACCCTGCCCATACCGACACTCACAACCGGGCTGGATATAGACCTGCTGTTACAGACCTATGGGAAAAAGGCATGGGAGCAACGCCGCAAGTACCCCACAATAGGACTGGGATTTAGTTACATCAACTATGGTATCGATTCCGTTTACGGGCATTGCTTTGGCATGTACCCTAATATAACACTGCCACTGATGCGCGGCAAAAATCTTGAATGGACTTTACGCCTCGGTGATGGGATAGGCTATGTTACAAAAACCTACGACCGTACAACACCCGTTGACACCATTAATGTAGCCATAGGAAGTCACATCAATGATTTCGCCATGATCATGACCGATGTGCGCTATCATATAAACCAGCACTGGGACGTGCAGGCAGGCGCGAACATCACACATATTTCAGACGCATCTTATCATAAACCCAACCTTGGCATTAACATGACCGGCGCACATATCGGCATCCGGTATTCACCGGTCACGTCGCGACCGTCGCACATAGTGCTGGAACAGGCACCTCTTAAAAACAGGTGGCTGGTGGAGATACGTGGCAGCATGGCTTATGTTTCCAGCTATACCCATGGGGGACCTCTGTACCCTGTTTATCTTGCATCGGGCTATGCAAGCCGGCGATGGCTGAGTAAGAATAAGGCGCTATGTGGTATCGACTATTCGTACCACGAAAACATCTACGCCTACCTGCGCAATAACAATTTAGAGCCGGGGCAGGAAGCCCTGCATTCTTACAAAGCGGCAATATTTGCCGGCAATGAATTTCTTGTGGGCAGGGTAGGAATTGTATTGCAGGCCGGAGTATATCTACAGCAGGCCTACATAAAACTGGACCCGGTATATGAAAAGATAGGCGGCAATTATTACTTCGTACAAAAGGAGCATGGCCCCATAAAGGAATTCTTTTTAAGTGCTTTTTTAAAAACGGACCTGACCGTTGCCGAGCTGGGAGAGCTGGGGCTTGGACTTGGTTTTTAAAAGAATTGATGAAAAGCAGGCCGTAATGCTTTTATTTGTATCTTAAACAATAATACAGGAAGCAATTTGAGGATCAGGGGCAGATATCACACTATTTATTATCGCATACTGGCTGTAGCAATGATATGCTATACCCTCCTGGCAGTTTCTTGTACAAATAAACCCACCAATTCATCGGAAGAAAAAATGTGCGGGCAGTTCATCAATTATATGGAATCCGAGGCCAAGGCCGGGAGAATGATGGGCGAGAGAACCTTTAAGATCAAAATGGATTCTTTTTATTCCAACTATCATGCAAGGGCTAACAATTGCCTTATATACCGGTATAGCCACACAGGCGGATTCTACTATACCGTAAAAATTTATGACAGCAGCCTTATTTTCATTGACAGCTTACTCACACTGTTAGAACAAAATGATAACAGTAAAATTTATCCTTCTGAGTATATTGATGCACTGGGCCGCAAAGGGGATCTGCTGTATGCCATGAACCACTTTATACAAGCCTATACTTATTTTTTTAAAGCCGGCCAGATAGCAGACCAGCAAAGCGATTCGTGTGTGCGACATGGCATCAATTATGGCCTGGCGATGATCTCGTATAAACAGAAAAAATACAGGGCAGCAACCGATTATTTTAAGCTCTCGTACAAATACGGAACATACTGTAATAATCTTGGCCGGGCCAGTTTGCAAGGAGTGCTGGATGACATAGCATTATGTTACGAAAGAATGGGCTATGCAGACAGCGCTGTCATCTATTACGACTCTGCGTTGTCGGTGATCAACAAATATATCAGTAATACAAATCCGCTCTATTCGATGGCCTGCGCAGTAGTGTATGGCAATAAAGGCGGCGTGTTATTATCGCAAGGGAAAACTGACAGCTCAATCGCGTTATTAAAGAAAGGCTTTGCCATTAATATGCAGCCCCATTTTGATCATCCCGATGCGTTGCTGACACACATAAAGCTTGCCAAAGCATACCTGGCAAAGAATGATCTGCCATTAGTACTCAGCACATTAACGGACATCCGGAAAGAGCTGGATACAATTTCACACCCGCTAACCGCCGAGGGGGACTGGCGGCAGTTAATGTATCAATACTATGACAAGCTAGGCAAGCCTGACCTGGCCTATCAATATTATCGTGAGTATGCCACGCTCCGGGATTCTATTTGGGAAGACGATAAAACACAGTTGCAAACCGATGTGAGCCGTGAATTAAAGGAAAGTGAACAAAGCTACCAGGTGGGTCTGCTGAGAAAGGAAAACCAGGTCAATAATTTATACCTTGAAGTAACTATCAGTTTGTCTCTCCTGGCGCTGGCAATAATGATATTGATCTATGTGAATTATAATAAAAGTAAAAAGAACGTATCTGAAATCACATTGCTCAACGAAAAAGTAGAAGAACAGAAAAAACAATTAGAACAAACCACAGCAGAGCTACGCACAAGCAATCTTGATAAAGACAGAATACTGCATGTGGTAGCACATGATCTGCGAAACCCGATCAGCATAATAGTGATGCTGGGCAATATTATACTGGAAGAGGAAACAAATGAAGCGAATAAAGAATCGCTGGCCATGATATTGCAGGCATCGCAAAATTCGCTGGAACTTATCAGTGAGTTACTTGAATTCAGCAGTGATTCAAAATCAGGAGAAACCGGTAAAAAAGAAATTGCAGACCTGAATGAATTGATCCGCTCGACTTCCGGTTTATTACAGTTCAAAGCAAAAGATAAACACCAAACCATTGACCTGTCTCTACCCGAGGAGCCTATTTCTGTAAATGTGAATAAGGAAAAGATAAACCGTGTCCTAGGCAACCTCATTACAAATGCCGTTAAATTCAGCCCAGAGCAGTCTACTATCCATATTTCTGCCATAAAAAAGAACGGGAAGGCGCTGATCGAAGTACGCGATAGTGGCATAGGTATTCCCGGAAGCCTGCTACCGGTAATATTTGATACATTCACTACGGCCAAGAGATCCGGAACGGCCGGTGAGCCATCATTCGGGCTAGGGCTGTCTATCTGCAAACAAATAATAGAGGCCCATAAAGGCCGCATATGGGCAGAAAGCAAGGAAGAGAATGGCACCAGCTTCTATATAGAGTTACCGCTGGCATAGACAATTTACCACTTCGGTTCAACAAAGTAAAGGACAGTACCGTCCGGGTCTTTAAAATGAACATAATGTCCTGATTTGCCGTCATCATCAACAAATGCAATGTCATTTGCATCGAGTAGTTCTTTTACCGGGTTTATACTTTCTGCCATGAAGCCTATTGATACAGTTCCTGAACTGTGATTATGGCTTTCGGAAGGATGTATACCAATAGTGATGCCTTCTGCGGTCATCATCGCATAGTGGTTATCCCATCTTTGCTTCAACGCGAGCCCAATTTTTTCATAAAAGGCTATAGATGCATCCATGTCTTTTACCATAATTGTTACATTAGACCCTTTTATGTGCGACATAAGATTTGTTCTTTGAATAAAAGCATGAAATATAGGGTACTTATTTTTCCAGGTATCCCTTCAATGATGTGCCAATGATATGGGTCCACCCTTCCATAAAGTTCTTCTTCGCAAAATCAGGTTGATCGGCCGGGAAGCTTTCCAGCCCTTCGTGAGTCAATTTCAGCCTTGTTTTACCGCCTTCATCAAATAACTCAAAAGTGACAAAAGAAATACCTTCATATCCGTCATATCTCCAACTGTGAACTAACTTTCTACCGGGTATTACTTGCGTGATCATGCATACATGCAAGTATGTTCTGTCTTCCGGACCGCCATTGAAGCTGAATTCAAAACCTACTTCCGGCCTGAATTCCTTAAGGTCAAAATACCATTGTTTCATCCGGTCCTTGTCCGTAATCGCTTCCCATACTGTAGCAATATGTGCATCGTAGGTTCTTTCAACAATAACAGGTTGCGTGTCGTTGTTCGTTGTTTTTGACCCATTCACAATATATTGCTGCAGTTTCTCGAGGTTTTGTTTCAAGCCTTCGTCTGCCTTGAATGTTTTAACAACCTGTTCAAACTGCTCTTTACTTTCAAAAAGCATGTGCCAGTCAATCGTTGTATTTTCCCCATCAGCGGTGAAGGTTATTGTTGCAAGAAACTTAGGGCCTGATATGTGTTCATACACTAAGCGTTCATGCTTTATGACCTCTTTATAAATGCTGGCATTTTTATAATCGGTACCATCCGGCCCATGCATAGTAAGGTCCCATTCGCCGCCCGGTTTCACATCCATTTTATGGATCGTATTGGTAAAACCATTTGGTCCCCACCAGTTCCTGATATGGTCAGGGTTGGTCCATACTTCCCATACAAGCGCTATAGGGGCATTAAAGACCCGTTTTAAATGCAGTTCCCGGTCTGCTGTATTACTTAGCTGCTTTTCCATGTTTCTTTGTTTTGTTTGACTGAATCTTGTTTAAATAATTTCCGAGGCTATCTAATTTTGCTTCCCAAAACTGCCGGTATTGTTCTACCCAATCTGACACTTCGTTGAGCGCTTTAAGATTAGCTTCGCAATATCGTTCTCTCCCTTCCTGCTTAATAATAATGAGGCCGCACTCTGTAAGTATCTTTATGTGTTTTGAAATTGCGGGGCGGCTTATATCAAAGTGATCGGCTACGCCATTGTGTGTGAGCCGTTCATGCGCTAACAAGTTTATTATTGATCTTCTGTTAGGGTCTGCAATGGCCTGGAATACGTCTCTTCTCATTGTTTTATTTGGCTAAATGTAACCAATCGGTTACAAATATATAAGAAACTGTTCGGTTACGCAAATTTTATTCATAAAAATAATTTTCAAGGCATATTCCTGCTTTTCAAATAATTGTTTTTGAGTTTGAAAACTATTTATCCACAAATGTGCAATTTCAGGGCTTTTTTACCTGATTTTTAGCAGCTTTTTACTTGTTTCAAAGTTATATTTTGGCTATCTTTGTAAGGTTAGAAAAATCGATCAAATTATGGATTTTTTTATCGCATTTTAACCATAGCCAATCTGCTTAGTGCACTATTTCCGGGATACAAATCAAAACGGGTTTTGCAATGCACTTTTTAAGATAACGGCTGCCGAATCTTGATTTATAAAAAATGGATACTGAAAGCGTAGTTTTACCAATACCCGCCGATTATGGTGCGGATAGTATACAAGTATTAGAAGGCCTGGAAGCGGTGCGTAAGCGCCCCGCAATGTATATAGGCGATATTGGCGTAAAGGGCCTGCACCACCTGGTGTATGAAGTGGTGGACAATTCCATAGATGAGGCACTGGCCGGTTACTGTAAGAACATTCTCGTTACCATACACACGGATAATTCGATAAGCGTGCAGGATGATGGCCGTGGTATACCTACAGGTATCAATGCCAAGGAAGGCCGCTCTGCGCTGGAAGTGGTAATGACCGTACTGCATGCCGGTGGTAAATTCGACAAGGACAGCTACAAGGTTTCCGGTGGTTTACACGGTGTAGGTGTTAGCTGTGTGAACGCACTGAGTTCTCACCTGCATGTTACCGTAAAACGTGAAGGCAAAACATTTGAGCAAGAGTATGAAAAAGGTGTGCCCATGTATCCTGTAAGGGAAACAGGCGTGGCCTCAGACCATACCGGTACTCTTGTTCATTTCCATCCGGATGGAACTATTTTCAAAGACCTTATTTATAACCGTGAGATACTTGCAGGCCGCCTGCGCGAACTGAGTTACTTGAATAAGGGTATACGCATCGTGATGACGGATATGCGTGAAATGACCGAAGAAGGTCAGATGCCAACAGAAACATACTATAGCGAAGGTGGTATAGTAGAGTTTGTACAGATGCTTGATGCCAAAGCAAAACGTGAGCCATTGTTATCTACTCCTATTTTCGTGGAAGCACATGACAAGGAGTCGAATGTGGCGGTGGATGTGGCGCTTTCTTACAACAGCTCTTATAACGAGAATATATTTTCATACGTAAACAACATCAACACCATAGAAGGTGGTACGCACGTAGCGGGTTTCCGCCGCGCTATTACGCGTGTCTTTAAATCTTACGGTGATAAGAACAAACTGTTTGAACGGGCTAAGGTAGAGATCACCGGTGATGACTTCCGCGAGGGGTTAAGCGCTATCATCTCTGTAAAAGTGCCTGAACCACAGTTTGAAGGGCAAACAAAAACCAAGCTCGGCAACAACGACGTAATGGGCGTGGTGGATGTATGTGTGAGCCGTGTACTAGAGGCGTTCCTGGAAGAACACCCTAAGGATGCGAAGATGATCATCGATAAGGTGATCATTGCAGCACAAGCCCGTGCAGCGGCACGCAAAGCCCGCGAGATGGTACAGCGCAAGAGTGTGCTTACCGGTGGCGGCATGCCGGGCAAACTTGCCGACTGCTCTGAAAGAGACCCTGAAAAATGTGAGCTCTACCTGGTGGAAGGGGATTCGGCCGGTGGTACTGCAAAGCAGGGCCGCGACCGTAGCTACCAGGCAATATTACCGCTGAGGGGTAAAATACTGAACGTAGAAAAAGCACAAGAATACAAAATATACGAGAACGAGGAAATCAAGAATATGTTTACCGCCCTTGGCGTAAGCGTAGGTACTCCTGAAGACCCGAAAGCACTAAACCTTACCAAACTGCGCTACCACAAGATCATCATCATGACGGATGCCGATGTGGATGGCTCGCATATTGCAACGTTGATCCTCACCTTCTTCTACCGCTACATGAAGGAACTGGTATTACAGGGCTATGTGTACCTGGCACAACCGCCTCTTTACCTTGTAAAGAAAGGCAAAGAACAGCTTTATGCATGGACCGAAGAAGACCGCCTTGCGGCCGTAGCAAAACTTGCCAATGGCAAAGAAGATTCTGTAGCAATACAGCGCTATAAAGGTCTTGGAGAAATGAATGCAGAGCAACTGTGGGATACTACGATGAACCCTGATACCCGTACGTTAAAAAGCGTGACCATAGAAAGCGACACTTATGCAAATGAGATATTCGCTATGCTGATGGGTGATGAGGTACCGCCACGCCGTGAATTCATTGAAAGCCACGCGAAGTATGCGAAGATAGATATCTAAGGGGAAGTCAAAAGTTAAACGTCAAAAACCAAAAGATTAAAATATTGTCCCGGTGTTCATAGAACTACCGGGACTTATTATTTTTCATCAGGTTCAAATTCGAGAACAGCGGAGTTCATACAAAAACGCTGGTGTGTAGGTGGTGGACCATCGTCGAATATATGGCCGAGATGTGAATCGCAACGACCACAAAGCACTTCTGTGCGGCGCATACCGTGTGAGGTATCATTTTCATAGCGCACACTGCCCGGATGGATGGCTTCGTAGAAGCTGGGCCAGCCACAGGTACTGGCAAATTTGGCGTCAGACTTGAATAGCGGGTTGCCGCACACAGCGCAATAGTATGTACCTTTTGTATCTGTTTTCCAATACTTGCCGGAAAAAGCATATTCCGTGCCTTTATCACGAGCAATATTGTAAACCCCGGGAGGGAGTATTTTTTCCCATTCCTTATCGCTTACGTGCAAATGGGTTGTGTCCGTGCGGGAATAATATGGATTATTTTTGTGGTCGGTCATAGTGTCTTTATTTTGTGTGTGCCCGCAATGAGAAAAAAAGAGGAGGCAGGTTACTAAAACTATATTCAATTTACGCATAACTACTGAGATTGAAAAGTAACAATATAAACGAGTGGCCGAATGATACGGTTTTCCAGAATCCGGTTTTAATATTTTATTAACGAAACTCAATGACACCAACTAACGACCTAATAATAACAATAGCTAATGCAAAAGATGCAGAAGCACTTACAAAGCTAAGCATAACTACGTTTCGTGACACTTTCGGAGCAGATAATAACCCGGATGACATGGATAAGTACATAGCTGAGCAAATGAACGAGGAAACGTTAACAGAAGAGCTGTTTAATAGCGATAACCTGTTTTTCCTTGCAATGGATAATGAAATACCCATCGGCTATGCAAAGATGCGCACGGTAAAAATACCTGAAGAGTTGAAAAATAATAACCCAATAGAGCTGGAAAGGCTATATGTTTTGCAGTCATACCTCAATAAAAAGGTAGGCGCGGCAATCATGAGCCGGTGTATAGAACATGCCATAAATCAAAAGCATGACGTTATATGGCTGGGTGTCTGGGAACATAATTACCGGGCGGTGAACTTTTATAACCGATGGGGATTTGAACTATTCGGATCACATGAGTTTGTACTGGGCAATGATGTACAAACAGATGTGCTGATGAAAAA
The DNA here is from genome assembly GCA_903821975.1 of uncultured Bacteroidota bacterium. Taxonomy (GTDB): domain Bacteria; phylum Bacteroidota; class Bacteroidia; order Chitinophagales; family Chitinophagaceae; genus Nemorincola. The sequence continues at coordinate 2,268 of CAIJNJ010000205.1, read as the reverse complement.
AATGCTGAAATAACCTGGCCGGAAAAAATATCCACAAAGCATTTTCCTGCCGGGATGCATGCAGGTAAAGTATCTGCGGCTTTCTATCCACATTTTATGTTGATATTTCGCGACCAGTACCGCGTAGATGTATTTTACCTTTGTGCCCTAAACTCTATTTTTATGCGCGGCCAAAGACTTTTCAACGAGATCATTAAAGAAAGTGGGATAGAACGAACTTTACGAAAAGGACGAAATAACTCATTGATCTTCAAACGGAATGAATGCCTGGTAGCCAGGTATTACTTCTATGCAACTTTTAAGAACAAATGTTATGAAGAAATACTGCGCCTGCTGATCTCTGAATTTTTTATCTCACCTAATACCATTGTGCTCATTATCCAAAACAATTCAGAACAGCTACAGGCTTTAAAGCAAAGATCACCCGTATTTCATTATTTCATGAACAGATGGCCTCATCTGAAATGGTAAAAGCCTCTCCCCATCCCTCTCCCAAGGAGAGGGTGAGGTCGAAATGAATCATCCATACCTGATATGTCTAATAGCGCATTCAGCTATTCTATAACATAACCTGATCGGCAACCACCAGTGTAGCGGGAGCATATTGCTGCTGTGATTTCGTACTATAATCTTCGAATGTTATACTATAACGCAACTCACGAACGCGATAATTATCGGTACGCTTTTGTGTGAGGGCATTGGTGCGAATAAGATAGCCATAATCATCGCCCGGAGACCAGCCTTGCATGACCTTGTGAAGATCCCACTCAATGTCGTAGTAGCCGATAGCCTGCTGCAGATATAGAGATGGTGTGGCCTGGCTGCTATTACTGTGTGGTGCAAAACCAAGGCGGAGAACTACCGTCCCTTTAGCAACCTGGACATTCTCGCCCATGTTATCAAAATTGAAATCTTCGAAATCAATAAGTACACATGGCCATGATACAGGCGGGCGTACGCTGTTTTTAAGCTGGCCAAGATCCTGGTCGATGTATGTAATGGCTGGAACGCCCGCCTGTATGTGCTGCTGAATTGCTAAAAAGACATTTGCGAAAGGAGAGTTCATTATGTGTTAAAAAGTTAAAGGGATAAATGGTTAAAGAAGGGCTATTTACATGCAGGTATTCCGTAAGTATCATACCAATAGTCGTCGCTAACCGGTACTATCTGTGCCACTTCTTTATCTATAAGTATGCGGGCCTGCAGATATTCAATATCCATGTCCTTTGCGAAAACGAATTGCCCGTTACCAACCTTGTAACCATAGCCTCGCAATACTGAAAGGAATTTGGGGCTATTAAGCATAGCCGCTGTATAAACAAGGTCGCTTGCAGTAATCTCATATTGCTGCTGCAGATGTACCTTGCTTTGGGCATAGCCTGTACTATAACTGCTGGTAGTAGTTTCCGTATTGCCCAATATGGTAATCGACAATTCTTCGTTAAGCGCTTTTACAAAAGATAGCTGTAAGTTTCCATCGCAATTTGTTTGCTTGCCGTCCTTTATTTCAAAGTCGGCCTGGCGCGGTATCATCATAGATAATGAGCTGCCGCTTTCTTCAAGAATCTGCTTTAGTTCTATTTTAGTCTGCTCATCGTAAGAATCGTATTTTATAACACGCACAGGCTGTCCAAACAGTTCAATGTATTGAGCCCAGTCTGCAATACCACCACGCTTGTATAAACTATATGGTGCACATTTTAGCAGGATCCCAAGGTCCTTTATGTCACCCATGACCCACACATTGTCGAGATCCAAATAAGGGATACCATCTGTTCCTGTTTGTTCGTAGGCAATAATACCGAGTTCAGGTTTTATATGCTTTCGTGGTATAGTTTCGTACGTCAACTCTTTGCCGGGAATAAACTCGATACCGGAAATACCCCACAGCTGTGTTTCCATAATAGTGCGCAGTATATTCCGAAAGGAAAGAGTGCGAATCAGGCCATCCATCGAATGGTCTTTTTTACCATTGATCTCAAAGTATATTTCTTTGTTAAGGACGGCATCAATACGCTTGGCAATAACCCCAGACAAATGCCCGTCAAGAATTACGTCTTCATATAAGTCGTATAGACGTGAACGGTTAGGATAATAAACAGACTCTGCGCTTATGAGTGCATTACGCCAGATAGAGATATCTTTCCGGCTGCGATCAACTGAACGGATATTGAGTTCGTTGAGAATTATTTGTGTTGTATCATGAACTGTTTTGTGAGATCTTATCATTAGAATAGCATTTTATTAATAAATATGTGTTGTAATGGT
>CAIJNJ010000204.1 GCA_903821975.1 uncultured Bacteroidota bacterium | reverse complement strand
TCCGGATTTACATTTTCACTGCCCTGGTTCCATATTTCCCAGCTTGCCTCTGCCTGTAGCTGCAGCATTTCGAAGCCGTTCTTTACAACAGCCCCGCGGGCTTTACCTAATGCCAGGAACTTTGTTTCTTCGGGGTTGTATATAAGATCGTAAAGCAGGTGCTGCTCACCTATACTATTGAATGGAATTGGCGGGACCTCATCTACATTAGGATACATACCCACCGGGGTAGTATTGATAATAAGCTTGTACTGTGTAATTATCTCATCGGTCAGCTCTTCGTAAGTGAATACATCTTCTGTTTTTTGCCGAGATACTTTGCGGTAAGGGATGCCAAGCTGCGTTAATGTATAGGCTACTGCTTTTGATGAGCCGCCAGTGCCGAGTATCAATGCCTGTGTGTGTTGTGGTTTTAATAACTGGTTGAGGCTTTTTTCAAACCCCAGGGCATCAGTATTATAACCTTTCGTTTTTCCATCGCGTATAGTAATACAATTAACTGCGCCTATTTCCTCGGCTACCTTATCTAAATCATCGAGGTATCGGATAACAGCTTCTTTGTAGGGAGTAGTGACATTAAGGCCTGCTAAACCGGGATTGTTTTTTAACAGCTCCGGGAATTCACGAATTGCTGTTATAGGGAACAATTCATATACGGCGCCGATCTGGTTGGCGGCAAATTTCATTTTGAAATAAGCCGGTGAAAATGAATGGGTAAGGGGGAAACCAATGAGTCCGTAAAGCGCCAACATAATGTAAATATAAATGAAAAAAGCGCCCAACATCGTCAGACGCTTATTATAAAACCATTATTTACCTGCCGGTAAGGCAGGCTTCTTCCAAACTTTTTCCATTAACTATGATTAGCTCTTTTTTTACCCACATCATCTAAAAACAAATCGAATGTGTCGCCCCTTAATCCTACACGTGTTGCTTCCAGTGGTATCACTTCTGCAGGTGCAAGATTGCCAAGGTTCACATTAGCGCCAAGCAGTTCCATGAAGTATACCTGCTGTGCTTTTTGCGGCGCTTCCCAAATGATCTTTTCATAAGGTATCTGGGTGAGTATTTCCTGAACCAGGCCTTCGCGCACCTCGCCTGAACCACGATAGATGCCGACATTTCCGGCTTCCCTTGCCTCAGCTATCACGTAGGTGGAACCGGCTTCCAGTTCTGCCTTCATCAGTTCTATCCATTTATATGGCGGCATGATATGCGTTGCGTCTTTTGAACCCACTTCAGAAAGAACAGTAACGTGCTTGGCCAGTTTTTCTATGTACCCTAATTTTTCGATGTGCGGTATGGTGATGGAGCCGTCTGATACTTCCACATGTTTAAGACCGTATTCTTTGATAACACCGAGGTAATCATCAAACTGGTCGCGGACGAGGAAGGCCTCGAATAAAGTGCCGCCAAAGTATACGGGTATGTCATTTTCGAGGTATATTTTGATCTTTTCCTTAAGCTGGTTGGTAACAAAACTGGTACCGAACCCGAGTTTTACTATGTCAACAAACGGAGCGGCAACAGAAAGAAAATCACGGGCGCCTTCCAGACCCATACCTTTGTCCATGACCATGGTAATGCCATAGGTACGTGGTCGAACGGTGCGCTGGGGAATATTTTTCAGGTTAAAATTCATGTGTATGTGTTTTCAAAGATGTGCCAAAGATAATCCATTCCCTGTTTTAACACTAAAATGCGTACTTAGCTTTGTATATTGCAACCATATTTAACGTTTATGAAGCTATTGCAAAGTAAAATAGCAACAATAAGCAAATAAAAAAAATTTCAAATGAAACGGGATTCTCCTATTCTTGGTTTTCTTATCGGATTGCTGTTGCCATTAGTGGGCATGGTGATCATGTATTTTTTGTGGGGTCACCACGAAGGTATATTTGAATTTGTACGGTCGCTTACACACCGCCGCGGCATGGCTACAAAAGTTTTTACACTTAGCCTGCTCACAAACCTGATACCGTTTGCATATTGTAACATGAAGCGTATAGACCTTACGATGCGCGGCATCTTTGTGATCACGATGGTGTACGTGGTGCTTATCGTATTTGCAATGTTTGTGTGGTAAATATGCGTTATTATCTTATAGCGGGTGAAGCAAGCGGCGACCTACACGGAAGCAATCTCATAAAAGCCATACATGAGCAGGATACCCATGCCGAAGTGCGTTGCTGGGGTGGTGACCGTATGCAGACTGCAGGAGCCACACTGGTGAAGCATTACCGCGACCTTGCATTTATGGGCTTTGTGGAAGTGATAGTGCACCTGCGAACCATATTCCGGAATATTGATTTCTGCAAAAAAGATATACTGGCATGGAAGCCAGACGTGCTGGTGCTGATAGACTATCCCGGTTTTAATATGCGTATTGCCGAGTGGGCTAAAAAACAGGGTATACGTATCGTGTACTACATTTCTCCGCAGGTATGGGCATGGAAGGAAAAAAGAGTGGAGAAGATAAAACGTGATGTGGACAAGATGCTGGTGATACTGCCTTTTGAGGTAGATTTTTATAAAAAGTGGGATTACAAGGTTACCTATGTGGGACATCCGCTCATAGAGGTAGTGAGTCACGAAAAGAACGATGTACCGGTAATGCCGATATCAGATAAACCGGTAATAGCCATACTGCCGGGCAGCAGGGCGCAGGAGATAAAAGTGAAGCTGCCCATAATGCTGAAGATGGTAAAACATTTCCCCGACTATTGTTTTGTAGTGGCACAGGCATCTGCACAGCCGGACAGCCTGTATAAAGAGATAATAGGAAACGAACCCGTGCTGCTGGTAAAAGACCAGACCTACAATCTGCTGAAACAGGCGAGCGCCGGGCTGATAACAAGCGGAACAGCCACATTAGAGACAGCGCTTTTTGGCGTGCCGCAGGTAGTTTGTTACAAAGGCAACCCTGTTTCTTTCTGGCTGGCAACGAAACTGGTGAATGTAAAATATATATCGCTGGTGAACCTGATTATGGATAAGCCGGTGGTTACAGAGCTGATACAAAGCGACCTGACCGAAACGAAATTAAAAGAGGCACTTACCAGGGTACTAAAGGATGCGCAATATAAGCAGGAGTTAAAAAGGGATTACGAAACGTTGTGGCATAAACTTGGTGATAGCCATGCCTCATCTGTAGCAGCTAAAGAGATCGTTTCGTTAACGTCTGAATAGTCTTACGATCATCACAATAACAGCAATAAGGAACATGAACAGCGAGATGCGGTTCATACCATGCATAAACTTAATGTTTATGTTTTTCGGCGCATTGGGGTCGCGCTTACGTATGTAGAAGTAAGTAAGAATTTGCTGCCAGATACTTTCTTTCATATAATTCAAAAGTTAAAAGACTATGTTGCAGAAAACGATTTTCTGTGCCGAATCAACACCGGCTAATGAAAGTTACGAAAATTTGAGGAAAAAGGTATATTTGCAGCCCATCGGGGAATTAGCTCATTTGGCTAGAGCGCTTGCATGGCATGCAAGAGGTAACCGGTTCGACTCCGGTATTCTCCACCAAATAATTTCACTAAAAAGTCCATAAACTATTGATTATCAATATTTTATGGACTTTTT
>CAIJNJ010000203.1 GCA_903821975.1 uncultured Bacteroidota bacterium | reverse complement strand
CTTTCTACTCCTTAGAGGCGGGAGTTAAAGAATACGTTACCCAATACCTGTCTGAAGGAAAATACTATTGAGCGGCGTATTAAAAGAAAAGCAGCCTTACCAGGAATACCACACCAAGTAGAATTACCGTGCCAAATAAAACACCGGTAAGAACATCATAGATCTTGTGGTACTGGCTGTTCCTGTTCATAGCGTTATTTTGTTTGTAACTTTCCATGATATAAAATTTAATGTTTTCAGGATATTATTTTTAAGAAGTATTTAAAAGCAATTTTAGATTATTTGCCTGCTCTTTTTTTAGCTTTGGGGACAAAACGGGTATTGGGGTACATAGAAGCCAAAAACCGGGTAACAAAATATTTTGCCCCGCCATACTATGAATAAAACGGCTGAAGAAATAAAAGTGCTTATTGTTGAGGATGAAAAAATGTGGTCGAAAAGCCTGGCTACATTGCTCGATGATTTTGGATATACCATCATAGGTATAGCAGAAGATTTTGAATCAGCAATAACCCTGCTGAATAGTAACAACTACGACATCGTGCTACAAGACATCAACCTGAACAATAAGAGCAGTGGAATTGAACTGGGCAAAATGATCAGCTCTATCTATAAAAAGCCGTTCATCTTTATCACTGCAAATACCGATAATGAGACCCTGGCCGCTGCTGTAAATGCCGGTCCTTCTGCATATCTTACAAAGCCGGTGAACAGGGCTTCGCTGATAGCAACCATGCAAAGTGCTATCAATAATTTTAACGAACGTATCACCCCTGCATTCAACGCAGCTGCGCCAGATAACGATATCTTTTTTGTGAAGCAGGGCACTAAGTACAAAAAGTTGAACTGGACAAACATCGTGTACCTGCAATCGGATAAAAACTATACGGGCATTTTTAATGCTACAGACCAATCGGAATACTTTATCCGCAGCTCGTTGTCAAAAACAATGAACTTTATAATACCAGACTACCTGCGTAGTTCGTTTGTGCAGATCAATAGGGCTGAAGCGATACACATCCCTTTTATACAGGAGCTGAATGCCTATGAATTAAAAACAGCGCACAAAACTCTTACTGTAACAGATGTATACATCAACGACCTGAAGAAGGCAATGAAAGTAGTGCTGTAGAAAGGCTTAATAACCCAATTTCTTACGTGCAGGAAAGGTTACCTTCTTTATATCATACTTGCCGTGGTAATCAGCCGTGGGCTGCACTTTGAAAAGATCACCGCTCTGTTTATTGTCGGATAAGGTCAACATATTATCAGGTATGACATTATAAGCAGGAGTGCTCTCTGTATTATCTATCAGCGCTTGCTCCATGTGGTTATGACTATTATGCAATATGCGCTCCTTTTGAACATTATCATAAGCAGGTGCAGATTTCATCTTTTCCAGTTGCGCGTAGGATGCGGTGCAGAAACCAAAGAATAATACTGTAATGATTGATAGCTTTTTCATGAGCGCTGGTTGTAGTATAAAATTAAGGCTTTATTTATTAACGCAGAAAGCGTCACTACCTACAATAAAAAATGTCCCACGCTTCCTAAGCATGGGACATCAAAATATTTACTAAACACCTCCTCCCCTTGGGGGAGGTCGGGAGGGGCTGCTTACTGAAACGCATTTATACCAGTCACATCCATACCGGTTATCAGCAGGTGGATATCGTGGGTGCCTTCGTAGGTAACTACCGATTCCAGGTTCATCATGTGGCGCATTATGCTGAACTCGCCGGTGATACCCATACCGCCCAGTATCTGGCGTGCCTCACGGCTCACTTTCAGGGCTATATCGCAGCTATTACGCTTTGCCATCGATATCTGCGCCGGTGTGGCTCGGTCTTCATTACGGAGCACCCCGAGGCGCCAGTTAAGGAGCTGGCTCTTGGTGATCTCGGTGATCATTTCTGCCAGCTTCTTCTGTGTAAGCTGGAAGCCGGCAATAGGTCTGCCAAACTGAACACGTTGCTTTGAATAACGCAGTGCCGTATCATAGCAGTCCATGGCGCAACCCAATGCACCCCAGGCTATGCCATAACGCGCGCTGGAAAGGCAGGTAAGCGGTCCTTTAAGCCCCTTTATATTCGGGAAGATATTCTCTTTAGGTACTTTTACATTGTCAAACACCAGTTCACCTGTAGCAGATGCCCTGAGCGACCATTTGCCATGCGTTTCCGGTGTGGAAAAACCGGCCATGCCGCGCTCTACTACCATACCACGTATATCCCCTGCTTCGTCCTTGGCCCAAACCACAGCGATATCTGCAAACGGCGCATTGGATATCCACATTTTAGAGCCGTTAAGTACATAATGGTCGCTTGCGTCTTTGATATTGCTAAGCATGCCGGCAGGATTCGAGCCATGGTTAGGCTCTGTAAGCCCGAAGCAGCCCATTAGCTCACCTGTTGCCAGCTTTGGCAGGTATTTATGTTTTTGTTCTTCTGTACCGAATTTATAAATAGGGAACATCACCAGGGACCCCTGCACAGAGGCCGTAGAACGTATACCTGAGTCACCGCGCTCCAGCTCCTGCATCATTATACCGTAGCTGATATAATCGAGTCCTGCCCCACCATACTTTGCGGGTACAAATGGTCCGAAACAGCCAATTTCTCCTAATCCCTTGATTATCTGTTTGGGAAACTCTGCCTTTTGGGCATAGTCCTCTATTATCGGTGAGATTTCTTTCTTTACATAGGCACGTACCGTATCACGGATAAGCTTTTGCTCTTCTGTCAATAATTCATCTACTAAGTAGTAATCGGGGGCCTGGTACAGATCTTTTTCCATTTTTTGTTAAAGTTGATATGAAAATGTGGCGCAAAGGTAGCATTTTTGGCATATTGGTATAATTTTGCACCGCGTTAACGGACAGATAAGTTTCAGTTCTTAAAAATATAGGCTCATAGATAATAACCATAACTGCTGAAAACGTTTACCACAGCGGCTTTGTCGGTATATTATAAATGGGTTACAATTTATTAACTAAAATTAATAAATTATGGAACGTATTTTGTGTGTATGTATATACAGGTATTTTTAAAAAATTGGTCAACTTTTTCT
>CAIJNJ010000202.1 GCA_903821975.1 uncultured Bacteroidota bacterium | reverse complement strand
TCTCCGCTATTGTTTTTTCTTTCAGCGCTTCCTCCTTGTTTTCATCCGCACGTTTCTTTTCTATAAGCGCTTCACGCCTTTTGTTCTCCGCTATCTTTTGTGCCTTGTTCGCCACACTCTTTTGCTGGAAAGAATAGATAGCCAGCAGGAACGCGATCAATGCTATTATTGATACCACAATAGAAACGCGACGTGTTATGCGCAAGCGTTGCTTCTGTAATTCCTCTTTATGTTTTATCTCCAGGTCGCGTTGTTGTTTACTGTGCTGGAGAAAGAGCATCGCCTTATCATAATAAGGATTGTAGCGGGAAGCCCATGCAGCATTCGTATTCTGTTCCGACTTCCATTTCAATGCTATCTGTAGCTCCGGGTCGCGCCATAAGCCGCCCTTACCTGCTTCATACAGGTTCACGGCTTCACATAAGTGGAGGTATACCTGTGCTGATTCTTCTTCTTCTTCCAGCCATGTTATCAACCGCTTCCACACACGCATAAGGCTTTCATGCGAAATATCAATGATCGAATTTTCAGTTATTGGCGTTGGTGCAGCCGGCATCAGGAATCCCCTGCCCGGCTTTCTGAATATCTCAATTACCTTAATTACTTCTTCATTCGATACACCTGCCGCAGCACTCAACTCCGACAGCAACCGCGGCCTGCGGATACCATGTGCAAGGCCACCCTTATCAGTAAGCTCCTTGAATATTTTTTCGCAGATCTGTACTTCCTGTTCAGAAGACAACTCTGAGTAAGCCTCCTCCGCATGTTGGGACAGTGCCTCGGTTATGGTACCTATGCTTTCATACTCGTCTACATCTATTGGCTTTTCTACGTGCTTTTTCTTTTTCCAGGCATCCCAGGTGCGCATCAGTGCATGTTGCAATATCGGCAACTGATCCGGGTTATCGCCCACATCATTTAGCAGCCTGTTCAGCAATACAGGCGTTATCGTTGCATGCCCTACAGCTATCGGCCCTGTTATGGCTTCTCTTCTTTCTTCCCGCGTCATCCTCGGCACCAGGTATTGTCCTTCATTTATAGCCTCCGGCAGCCCCCTGAATTCCGTACAATCTCCGAGGAAGTCAGAACGCATCGTAAACACTACATAAATGGGCACTTCTTTTTGCTCTGATGCTTTCAGCAGCAGGTTTATAAAAGCAATGGCATCTCTTTTTCCTTCACGCGAGTCTTTCTCATACCTGCTAAACCTGAATAGCTCCTCAAACTGGTCAACAAGTACCAACAGGTTATTTTTCTTATCCAGTCCCGATTGTTTATAAGATTCTATCAGTCCCAGGTTGCTCCTCCGTAATATTGTTTCATTGATAGCGAGGTTGGTCTCTACATCGTCGGGCGATTGGTTATCCCTCAATACACCATTCCTGCATAATGCTTCATTAAGTTGGCCTATCGGGTCATTACCCGGGCGGAACAATGCTATGCGCCAGGACGAACCTACGCCTGACATAAGGCCGCTATGCAGGGATGGCAACAACCCTGATTTAACCAATGATGATTTACCGCTTCCCGAAGAACCGATAATGGCGAGAAAGCGCGATGTACGCAGCTTTCGCAGTAGCTCATCAATTTGTTTTTCCCTCCCGAAAAACAGGATATCTTCCTCTTCTTCGAATGCCCTTAACCCGGGAAACGGATTGTCTAATAAATGCTCATTATTCATAACTATCCCGTTATAATTTCAACAGCAGTTTTTTTAATTCATTTACTGGTACTCCTTCAATTCCGTTTATTACTTCCGCTTCAAGTGTTCTGAATCTTTGTTTCATCGGCGATGCAGGCGGAGAAATATAGACCCCTTTGAAAGAAATAGGAGTTGTCCTGCCGTACCCGTTTATTTTCATGAAGTCCCTCATTTTTGTGCGCAGCCATATTTCACTGCCGTTGCCGTAAAAAATGATAACTCCTTTACAGTTCTTGAGGTTTTCTATATGGTCTTCCCTTATCTGCGTTTCATCCCCTTCAAATATCGGCAACACTACCTCTATACCATTTTCAAAGAGGAAATCCTCCAGCGGCCTTATGATCTCCAGGTCCTCCATATCACAGATCAGGTACACCATTTTGCTGGTCATCTCCTCAACTACCTCCTGTTCTTTCACCTCCGGCTTGCTCTCATCCTCCATCGATTTGAGCTTGTCATGGACCACGCTCTTAAAGTCTTCTATCGCCCCCATTACCAGGTCTGCACCTGCTATCACTTCCTTTTTACCCGTGGTCAGTTCGTGCATGAAGCGTTTCTGGCGGTCATCCGTAGGTTCCACATTTTCCGGTATCCATATCAGCCTTGGCAGGTTATTGGAAACACTATTGCTTGCGGCTATTTCATTCTGTATCTCTACTATCGATTTCTCAGTTCCTTCAGGTACTATTCCATAACTGTTGCCTACAAGGTGAATGGAAAGCTGCGCCTGCTGCATAAATTCATTCACATTATCCTTGAGCTCTTTTGCTACTAATGATAATTGCCCGTATGGCAGGATGTTATACCCATGGTCCTGCAATTCCCGCTTCAGGCTATCCCTCAGGTCACGCATGTCGTAGCTCGATTCGGCGAGAAAAATATTTTTTACATTCTTATTGCTTGCGCTCGCAGCCGGTTTTATAGGAGATGATGATGACGGCGAGTTTGTTGCCTTTAATTCTTCAAGAAAAACGCAAATATCATTCGCCAGGTCGTCAAGTTTTTCCCAGTATCCTTTTTCTGTATGGCTGAATATCGGCGAGAATTCCTTTACCCTGTTTGTAGTAGGGTCTGTGCCATAAAACTCATACCCCAATATATTCCTTATTATATCCGGATGCTGCTCATAGGGTACCGGTGTCTTGATCACTTTAAAAACCCTCGCCTTGTTATTTACCACAAACCCTAGATTCTGCTGGCACACCTGGTGAAATTCTGTTACCTCCTTCAGGCACCAGTCCGACTTAATATAACGCGGCGTAAGTATGGATATCATTATTGCCACCTTCGAGAACTGGTCTACGATCTCGCGGTCAAAGATATGGTTGCCTTGCAGCGCCGGGTCGCGCCATACTATCGGCTTTACGCCCATAAGTTGCCCCAGCCTTATCTCGAGGGCACGCTGAAATTCTGTGACCCAGCCTTTCTTATCGGCGATCAGGGACTCATCATCAATATGAGCATAACTGATAAAAATGTCTTTATCGAATTGCATCTCTATTTTTTAATTTCAACTTTTAATGAATTTAGTAAAGGCATTAAAAGGAAGATGTTCAGATCTTTCTCTTTTTCTATCTCTGTCAGCTTATCATAGGGAATGAGTTGGTCGTGTATCTTCAGTATTTCTTTTGCTGTGTTTTTTGCTACCCTGTCTTTCGGCAATGCCCCGTAACGGTAGTTAAGCACCATCTTTTCGGCCTCCCACCGCTTATGTTCTATTGGCGCTATTATGGGGTAAGCGTTAATAATATTTTCGCGCGTTAGCGGCATGCACCCCATATTCTTCATTATATTTATTTTCACGGCCAGGTGGCGGGCTGCATACCTATTGGCGCTTTTCTTATGATAAGACAAATGGTCCCACCACCGCTTGATGCTGAATACCGGCTTTAATTCTTCCACCGTCTTTTTAGTGAACGTAGCTATGTGCTGCAAAACAAGTTGCTGTATTTCATTCTCCGTCAGCTCAGCCTGCTTGTCTGCCAGCTCCAGCAATTTATCCTCTATTGCTTTTACCAGTTCTGCAGAATGCTGTATCTGCCATTTTTCCTTCAGCACCCACTCAAATTCATACTTTATAGAGTAGTAATAATTAATGACCCTTGAAAGCAGGTCTATATATTCACTTTCTTCGAGCAACCTGCTGCTGGTACAGGTATCCGTTATCCTGTTTACAAAGTTTATATTCAGTTGTTTCTTGAACACACTGCTTAGCTTCTCGGCATTCTCACGCTCCACATCCAGCAGGCCCATGATACCCGTATCTTCCGGGAAACAGATAATGATCGGCGCTTGCAGGTAATTGGTGCTCTGCCCGTAAAGGAACTGCCGGAACCTTGCAGCAATGTTCATCAGCGCAGACCCCTCGTCGCCAAAGAAGTAGGCAGCCTTTACCTTGCTCAGCTTTTCTATCAGTTCTTTCGACCAGTTGAAATTCGCAAAAAACTTATTGTTCAGCAGTTTCACGGGTATGATGTCGATAAACTCCCTGCAAAACGGGTATTTGAACATGAAGTGGTTGATATGGTTATCCGCATCCTTATCGGCAAGATATAGCTTGATGTTTTTGCAGCCCTTATAATGACTGAGGATCACATTCTCAATGATGAAATCTTCTGCAGCAGCATTATACCCCACTACGGCAATAGCATTATCCTCTTCATGATTATCGAAATTAAAATACTGGTGCGGCGGGTAATGGTCGTATATCTTCTTCGCGGCAGCACTGTTGATATTGAATACCTCCAGTTCAAACTTTTCATCAGCGTTACTGATGTCTATATAGTCTTTTATTACCTCCAGGTTATTTTGCTCCTGTATATGGGTGAGCACCCTTACCGTATGCTTGTGTCCGTGTTCCCGTAGGTATTTTATTAGTTTTAGCGATAGCTCTATGTTCATCGAGTCGTCCTCAAAAGCCACTACACAAGCACTGGCATGCGTAAGCAGTATGGTATCAAACAGTCTCGTATTGTGATCTTCTTCCCTGAATATGATCACCCCGTCCTTTTCAAACTTCTCCAGGTATGCGTTCTCCGATAACCCTTCCACAAGTATCACTTTATACTTATTTGCCAGCAGGTCGGTCAGGAAGTTTGCTCCTACCATTTTCATCGAGAATATGATAACATGGTTATGATAGCCATACTTGATCTTTAACCGGGTATACTGGCGGGATATATACTTATATAACAGGTTATAGATACCAAAACCGAGCAATATTGCTGCCAGGTATTTAGCTATCAGGATGTATATATTTATGGTAACTTCCTCTGGCTTTACATTTTCCAGCGTAAAAAAACTGAGCGTAGAGTAAAACACACCCAAAAAGGAAAATTCATTCCCCATCAATTGCCTGAATCCGATTATTGAAAAAACGAAAACAAAAAATATCAGTATCGGAACGATGATTATCTTAATATCCCGCTTATTTTCCATAGCTATTCCCGCTATTTATGCTTATGATCCCTGAATTATGATGATTAAGATGACAAGATAATAAAATTTATAGCATTTAGTATACTTCGTAATATATAATATAGCCTGCATTTTATATAAGTGATTGCTAAATAACTGCACATAGCAATGTATTTCATTTGATAATGTAAAGCAGGCAGATTAAATTGCGGTAATAAACGAGGATGCTATGGAATTCAAAAGTTTTCGGATAGATGTTCCTGGGAAAGGAACTGTTGACGTAGAGTTTAATCTTCATTTTAATGATAGCGTTGGCTCTGTCAGGGAAATAAAGGTCCACTCCGATTTTGACAGCGGCTTGCCGCATCGCCCGCAGCTAATGCTGCACGACAATGCCTGGCAGCTTTATGCACAACTGCCCGTCATGAAAAATGATGAGGTTGTAATTACAGATCAGTATTATAATGACCCAATTAGTAATGAAATAGTACAAAGGCTATTGGAGTTTAAGGAAGAAGCAAAAGTGAGATAACAACTCTCTGCCCGTTATCACGGATTTCAATATTTGATAATAAAATTTTTCTTATTTTAAATGGGGAAAACATGTTATCAAAAAAAGTTCCCTGTACTTTTTAAAAGTATTAATTTTACTGCACTTGCCTTACGACGGGAAGTTTCGCTCCATTTTATGGCTAAGTAATTTATTGGGTGTATTTTAATGTTTATATATTTTAGTATATACTTAAATTAAGTTAATGATTTCAAAATATATTACGCTACTGGCGCTCATTTTTGTTGTAAATATTACTTCCTGGGCACAGGAATCGTCATCTGAATCAATACTACCTAACATCTCCGATCTTTATATAGAAAAGCTGGTAGCTTCTGCAAAGCAGCACTACCCAAAAGCAAAAACATTTGAAGACAGGGTGAACATCGCGCATCTCAATGTGCAGAAGGCAAAGCTGGATTGGTTCAATATCCTGAGTTTTAACTACATATGGACCCCGCCAAACTCGTCAACATCCACATCCGGTGCAGTATCCACTACCACTGGCTTGTCATATGCTACCGGGGCCAGCTTCGGGATTGGCACCAGTATCGGCAACATATTACAGAAACCCGGACTTGTAAAGGTTGCAAGGGAAGAATATGATATTGCTAAAATGAACCAGGACGAATATTTTCTGAACCTTACTGCAATTGTAAAGCAGCGGTACTATGTCTATGTACAGCAATTGTCTACGCTTAACTGGAAAACGAGGACCATGGAAAGTGCGGACCGTATCGCCAAAGAATCAAAATACAAATTTGAAAAAGGTGAAGAGACGTTCGATATGTATAACAGCACAAACTTAAGCTACTCTAATAGTGTGCAGGCAAAAAT
>CAIJNJ010000201.1 GCA_903821975.1 uncultured Bacteroidota bacterium | reverse complement strand
TAAATCCCTTACATTAAAAGGGGCGTTTTCTTTCACTCTAATCATGAAGCCAAACCAAGATGAACTCGTACTGCAGCAACTCTCGTCCCACTTAAAGCTGTGCTTAGTCCAACTCGAGGCATGAGTTGGAAGTGAAAAGTCTAAATGATCCTTAAATTCATCTAATCCTTCTCTTAGAAGTTGCCAATTATTTTTGCGTGCTTCAATGTAGGAGCTCAATTTACGTAATTGTACCCTCCCAATGGCGGCCTGTGGATCAATCGGCTTAAGATTATATCCCAGATGACTATAAATATATTTATGATCATACCCTTCCGGTAATTCTCCTAATTGCCATCCAAACCGATTATTACAGGTATTATCAACGCCTGATGCACACCAGCAGTCACGGCCCCAATCCCTAAAACTCTCAGCGTATTTTTTAAGGGCAGATTTGCTCACAATATTAACTGCACCACCCTCACCCATGGTTAAATGATGGGGTGGATAAAATGATTGAGTTGATAAATCACCCCATGTGCCTGTATAGCGTGTTATATGCGTACTATCTTTAGGAATACCGGGTGAATTTTCCGTAATTCCTAGCGATTTAGCTAGCGCAATAGGCATGGAATAGGTCGAGCCCAACGCATCACAATTATCCTCAATTAACCATAAATCATATTTTCGACAAAAACCTAAAACTGCAGCTATATTAAATGGGTTACCCAAGGTATGAGCAATCATCACAGCCTTTGTTTTTCCAGCTACATAGGCTTCTTCAAGCAACTCTGCTTTAATATTTCCGGTACTTGTTTCGCAGTCTATAAATACTGGTATTAGCCCATTCTGAATGATTGGTGCTACAGTTGTAGGGAAACCAGCTGCTACAGTAATCACTTCATCGCCTGGCTTTAAACGCTTACTTGCGGGTAATTTATGAGTAGTCAGTGCTGTTAAAGCCACAAGATTTGCTGATGATCCTGAATTTACTAAAAGCGTATGTTTAACCCCTAAAAAAGCAGCAAGTTCTGCCTCAAAGGCATGCCCTTCTGGGCCTAATGTAAGCCAAAAATCTAAAGTAGAACCAACAGCAGCCTCCACTTCATCCTCATTAAATACTCGTCCTGCATAAGGTATGTTAGTTACCCCAGGTACAAAATTAGCTAAGCCCTCAGAGCCTGGACGATTTGCTTTATGTACAAGTGCCGAGTACTCACGTGTTAAACTTAGTATTTTAGCTTTTAAATCGTTTATGTTTTGATCCATGAGATGCACACTTAAGCTATAATGCCCATTGAATTAACTGATCACTAGCCTGCTTTGAATAATCGGTAATCTGCTTACTTGTCAAAAAAGTGCCATCACTCTCCGCTTTGTACCATTCAACTGTTTCCTTAACAGCCTTTTCAAAATCCCAAGTTGGCTTCCATCCTAATAAATGAAATGCTTTATCTGAGCTTAGGTTTAAAAGCTTAGCCTCATGAACGGCTGTTGGATCACTTTTATCCTCCCAACTACCTTCCCAGTGCTTAAGGATTTCTTCCACTAGCTGCGCAACAGTCCTATTAGAAGAAAGCTCAGGACCAAAATTAAAAGCTGTCTCAATACGCTCACCCCAAATCACAAGCTTAGGATTTAACAAAGAGGCACCTAGCCACAAATACCCACTTAAAGGCTCTAAAACGTGCTGCCAAGGACGAGTCGATATCTTATTTCTTACCCCAATAGTCTTATTATTAAGTAAAGATCTCACGCAATCAGGTACTATCCTATCTGCTGCCCAATCGCCACCACCTATAACATTACCAGCGCGAGCTGTAGCCAACTTGATGCCCTTGCCTTCACTCCTGAAGAAAGAGGATCTATATGCAGCAGAAACTATCTCCGTTGCTGCTTTTGAGGAACTATAAGGATCAAAACCTCCTAAAGGGTCCTCTTCGCGATAACCCTGAACCCACTCCTTGTTGTCATAACATTTATCCGTAGTTACCACAACAACTGCACATGGTCTGCCTTCAAGCCTGATAGCCTCGAGAAGATTAACCGTGCCCATAATATTTATGGAATACGTATCTAATGGGTTTTCAAACGATAACCTCACTAAAGGTTGAGCTGCTAAATGCAGTACAATGTCCGGACGTGCTTCACGAATTGATAGTCTCAATTTATCTAAATCGCGTATATCTCCTTCAATATGATTAATACTTGCAGATAGGTTCAACTTACAAAACATGGCCCTATCAGAATCAGCCTTGAGTGCATAACCAGTAACTTGAGCACCCAGATTAATAAGCCATTGTGTTAACCAAGAGCCCTTGAATCCCGTGTGTCCTGTAATAAAAACACGCTTAGATCGATATGCATCTGCAAA
Organism: uncultured Bacteroidota bacterium; assembly: GCA_903821975.1. Taxonomy (GTDB): domain Bacteria; phylum Bacteroidota; class Bacteroidia; order Chitinophagales; family Chitinophagaceae; genus Nemorincola. The sequence continues at coordinate 224 of CAIJNJ010000201.1, read as the reverse complement.
AGCCATAGATTTAGTCCGTCCAAACTTTCCACGGCGCGTTACTTTCAAACCAAAGTTTATTCAAGTATTCTGTCTCTTGATACGTATCCATGGGCTGCCAAAATCCTTCGTGTTTAAAAGCATGCAACTGATGATCAGCCACAAGTTTATCCATTGGATCTCTTTCTAGCATTACAGTTGGATCGAGAGGCAAATAATCAAAAAGCTTATGATCACAAACCATG
>CAIJNJ010000200.1 GCA_903821975.1 uncultured Bacteroidota bacterium | reverse complement strand
TACATGCTAAGAATTGACAATCTTGTACCTGGCATGTACCTGATGCAATTAACAGATACAAAAGCACGGAAGTTTATGTTCAAATTTGTAAAACAATGATAAGAGCATTAATCATACTATTTTTTACTTGTGCCTGTTCAAAAATACAGGCACAAGTAAATATCATAACTACAATTGCTGGAAAAGACACCGCAGGATATTGTTGTGATGGAGAATCTGCGACTAATGCCAAATTGAACTATCCATATTCTATTTGGCTAGATAAATTTGACAACATTTTTATTACCGATGCACTAAACCAAAGGATTCGCAAAATCGAAAAAAGTACGGGAATTATAACGACTATTGCCGGTACAGGAGTCGGAGGTTATTCAGGCGATAATGGACTATCGATAAATGCAGAAATATTTCTTCCCTCGGGTATTATTATTGATACAATTGGGAATATTTATTTTGCAGATGCAGGAAATATGGTTGTTCGTAAAATTGATGGATTAACAAACATAATTACAACTTTTGCTGGTAATGGGACTATGGGTAGCAGTGGCGACAATGGGCCTGCAATTAATGCAGAATTAAACGGTCCTTGTGGTCTTTGTTTTGATAAATTTGGTAACATAATTATCGCTGATGAACATAATGATAAGATAAGAAAGGTTGATGTTTCAACGGGAATTATCACAACAATTGCAGGGACAGGAGTAATGGGCTACTCTGGGGACAGTGGGCTTGCAATTAATTCAGAACTAAACCGTCCATTACAAGTATGTATAGATAGTGCGGGTAACGTACTTATCTCTGATACATATAATGCTGTCATTAGAAAAATTGACATTTCGACAGGAAATATTACAACAATTGCAGGAAATGGAGTGGCCGGATATGGAGGTGATAATGGCCCTGCTGCCAATGCTGAATTTTATTCCCCAGTAGGCCTATATATAGACCAACAACAAAGTATTTTTATTGCAGACGATGAAAATGGAGCTGTTAGAAAGATCGATGGTAGTACAGGAATAGTAACTGGTGCTTCTTCCGGTACCACAACAATAAGTTATATGGTGACCAATAGCTGCGGCAACGCTATTGCTTATAAAGTAGTTACAGTTAATCCTCTGCCGTCTGCCGGAACTATTAACGGACTTTCGACTGTATGTGCAGGTTCAAATATTACCTTATCAGACGCAACACTACGCGGTATATGGAGTAGTAGCACTACGGGAATAGCTACCATAGGCAGTACGGGCATAACTACCGGCGTAGCAACAGGGACTACAACGATTAGCTATGCAGTTACTAACTCATGTGGAACGGCTACAGTCACTACAACAGTTACCGTCAACCCCCTCCCTTTTGCAGGTATCGTTACCGGATTGTCAAGTGTATGTTTTGGTTCAATCATTACGTTGTCTGATGCAACAACGGGAGGGACATGGTCGTCATCCAATACAGCACAAGCAACAGTTGGCACTACAGGCATAGTAACTGCGGTATCTGGTGGAACAGCAACGATAAGTTATACTGTAAATAATACATGTGGTTCAGCATCCGCAACCCAAACAATTACCATCAATCCATTGCCATCAGCGGGCACACTAACAGGCGCAACAATAGTATGCACTGGCGTAACAATAACATTAACTAATGCTGCCACAGGAGGTATATGGGGTTCAACTAATGGAAATACAAGCGTTTCTGGCGAAGGTATTGTCACCGGTATATCGGCAGGTACGGACACTATTGAATACATAATTATTACTTCATGCGGAACTGCATCTGCATCAAAAGC
>CAIJNJ010000199.1 GCA_903821975.1 uncultured Bacteroidota bacterium | reverse complement strand
CTTATCTCATTTTCCAATTCCTTCCGCTTGGTTATATCCACCACCTGTGCTATAAAAAACTTAGGGGTGTCATCTACGTTCCATACAACGGAAACCGTTAATGATACAAGAACTATCTTCTTTTTCTTGGAGATATATCGCTTCTCTATATTGTATGTCGATATCTGCCTCGTGAGTAATTTCCTAACCAATGCCTGCTCCGTATTCAGATCTTCAGGGTAGGTAATATCTTCTAATGTAAGTTTCAGCAACTCTTCCTTGGAGTAGCCGGTCATTTCGCACAACACATTATTTACGTCCAGCCATTTACCACCGGGACTAATGAGCGCCATACCTATTCCTGAATAATCAAAGGCGCTCTCAAAAGTATCCCTGCTCGTCTTTAAAGCTTCCTGCGCTTTAACCCTGTCTGTAACATTTAGCCCATAACCGATCATCATCTGCAGGTCGCCTTTACTGTTGAACACAGGGAACATATTACGCAGATGATATTCTATTTCGCCGGAAGAGTTCATCAGTTTTTCTTCCCATTGTATTGGCTGTCTTTCAGTTACCGCGGTATTGAATATTGATCTTCTTCGTTCAGCGATAGCTGCGGGTTTATTCCTGTATGCGCAATATTCTTCATCAGTTTTCCCGATCATCCATTTTCGCAACTCATCATCTTTTATCGATACAGGGTTCAAAAATAAGTACCTGTGATTAGCGTCGAAAACAACTATATCTGCCGCAATTGAATTAAGCACGTGCTCGTAAAAATTACGTTGGTCTTCAAGCTTTTTATCAGCTGTTTTCTGGCTTGTAACATCATCAAATTTCCATATCCCCCCCTTATTTATATCACCTTGCATCAATGGAATATGATCTCTGCTGATTATCCGGCCATCGGTCAGCTCCCATTCCTCATTCAGCAACATTTCATGCTTGCTGAAAATTTCCTCCGATCTCTTTGCGAATAATTCCGGGTCCTTATAAAATTCTTTCCTCTTTTCAATACCCTGGCTGAGGCTCATCTTCATTAGCTCTTCTGGCCCGCCCTCAATTCGGTACATATTACAATATACCTGGTTTGCGAAAATTATCCTGCGGTGCTCATCAGTCACAACAATAACGCTTTGCAGGCTATTAATCAGTTTCGATAGTAGCTGGGCGGTTGCAGAATATTTTTCTTCCGCCGCCTTGATATTGCTGATATCCGTTTGAGTACCTATGAATCTTGTCGGCCGGCCATCTGCGGTAAACGAAGCCGCGATCCCCCTGCTCAGTATCCATTTATAAACGCCATCTTTACATAAATACCGGAATTCCACGTTGAAGGATGGGGTCTTCCCTGTGAGGTAATCATCTCTTAGCTTCTTATACTGCGCCACATCATCCGGGTGAATTTTTGTAGCCCATATAGTTCGTGTTGGTATTTCCTCAGCTGTATAGCCGAACACCTCGTGCCATTTCTCAGAAAAATAAATCTTATCGGTCAGAAGGTTGACGTCCCACATCCCGTCTCCGGCAGCGTCAAGCGCTAGTTTCCATTTATCTTCAATTAGCGACAAACCCTCTTTTTTCATCAGGTTCTTCACAACTACAAATACAAAATCTTTATCGGGGTGTATCGCCAACACTCTTATGCTGTAATTGGCAGTAGCTTGTTCATTCGAGATCGTATATTCCACGTATCCGTTACACCCCTTTTCAAAACTGTCTGTTACAAGGTTATCTATCCGGGTAAATATTTTATCATTGCCTGCATCAAGTATCCTCTTATTCAAATATCTGCGCTCATCACTTACCACATAATTGCTGCTCTCCCATAGTCGTGTAACCACATGCGCCTTCGAGACCTCCACAACAAGGTCACTCACCTGTTGCAAGGCGTTTACGATAGCACTTATTTCCCGTTCACGATTTTCTGACATATGAGCCTGATTATTTCAAACCAAAAACTTGAATGATCTGACCTACTATTCTTTTTGCTGTTTTCCCATCCCACAATTCAGGTATCGCACCTTTCTTCCATTCTCCTGAAAATAATTTGGCAAAAGCAGGCGCAATATTTTTAGGATCTGTACCCAGCAACTCATTGGTACCTACCGTACATGTTTCCGGACGCTCAGTACTGTCCCTCAAAGTCATACACGGCACACTCATTACCGTAGCTTCTTCCGTTATTCCACCCGAATCAGTAACAACCGCCTTTGCATGTTGCACCAGGTAATTGAATTCAAGATAACCCAATGGCCCTATCACATGCAGGTTGCTGTAACTGATTCCAGTTGCCTCCAACATTTTCGCGGTGCGTGGGTGCACAGGGAAGATAAGCGGCAATCCTTGTGAGGAGTTAACGATCTCTGTTATTATTTCTTTAAGTTTATCTTTATCGTCCACGTTTGCCGGTCTATGCAGCGTCATTACTATGTAGCTCTTATCTTTCAGATCATATTCCTCCCATATTCCAGGCTTTGTAAAACGTGGCATCTGCTTATACAGAGTATCTATCATCGTATTGCCCACAAAGTAAATGCGGCTATCCGGCACACCTGCTTTTCTTAGATTATTATTTGCAACCTCTGACGTGGTAAAAAAGTAATCGGTGATCGCATCGGTCACTATCCTGTTAATCTCTTCCGGCATTGTCCAGTCTCCCGAACGTATGCCACCCTCTACATGCGCTACCTTAATGTTATTTATTTTCTTTGCTGCAATAGAGCATGCCATTGTAGACGTAACATCCCCTACCACTATACACAGGTCGCATGGCTTTTCCAGCAATAGTTTTTCATACCCTGTCATTATCTTAGCCGTCTGCTCTGCCTGCGTCCCTGAACCGGCCTCAAGATTGTGATGAGGAGCAGGAATACCAAGCTGCTCAAAAAAATCACCACTCATATTCTTGTCGTAATGCTGCCCCGTATGCACCAGCCGGAAATCGATATTCACACCTGCATTATGCTGTGCTTCTATCGCTTCTATGATCGGCGCTATCTTTATAAAATTCGGCCTTGCCCCTGCTATAATATCTACTAACATTTTTGCTTTTATATTTTTACCAAAGTCTATTACTATAGGAGCATTCATTTTCAAATTTGCACATCTTCATATTTTCAAATTAGGGTCACCCACTCACGCTTCACCAAACTCTCTATCGCTGCAAAACTCGCAAGTGCAGTATTCACCAGTTCATCCATTGCTATCAGTGATTGCCCACCTGTCTTTATCCTGTCGGTAAGTAACTTGAATTGTGCATTATGCCCCTTATCCACATTTGTTTTCAGTTTCGAAAAACCCTTCGTACCAAAACCTTCCGTTAACCTGAAATTATCTGTTATTATAGTACGCTCCTGTGCATAAACCTCTATCCTTTCTTTCGAATATATTTTCGATCCATTGGCAAAATAATTGATCACACCTGTGCTGCCATTTTCATATTGCAACAGTATAGAAGCATTGTCTGTATTGGCCTGTGGGTTCACGCCCATCGCATTCATACATACCGCCTTTATTTTACTCCCAGTAAGGAAAGTGATCAGGTCCATATAATGACAAGCCTCGCCAACAATGCGCCCGCCACCTGTTTTCAGATCATGCACCCATACATTAGCCGGTATACTGCCCGCATTCATTGTGGCTATCACATTCATCTGCGCATCACCCACAATTTGCTTCACCTTCTGCATATGTGGCGAAAACCGCCTGTTGAAGCCAACTGTCAGCGTTTTACTGCCATCATACACTTTCAGAATATTATCAAGCTCTTCCTTGTTCAGCGCCAGTGGCTTCTCTACAAACACATGCTTGCCTGCCTGTAAGCTCTCCACAACCATAAGTGCATGTTCATTGTGCCTTGTAGTGATCATCACCAGGTCCACCGCCGGGTCGCTGAGTATACTTTTATAATCGGTAGTGCTCTTGCCTATTTTATATTTCTTAGCCAGCGATGTGCCTGTAAGCCCTGATGCACTGGCTATTGCATACAACGGCGCACCTATAGTACTCAGTGCAGGCAGCATGGTCATCGCAGTAAAATTACCCGCACCAATGATCCCGATACCACCGTTGCCCGACGCAAACGTGCCGCTGCTTATAGTTACTGTATCCGCAGGATTGCTATTTTCTGAATATTCCAGTATAGACGCAATAGATCCTCCACTGCTGATGTTTGAATATATCTTATTGTAGTCCGCCAGTGACACCCGTTCTGTGATCAGCGAATTCACTTCCAACTTCCCGCTGCTAATGGTTTGCAGAATGGCTTTAAAGTTGCGTTGCTCCGTCCACCGCACAAAAGGCAGTGGATAGTCTATGCCCGCTTTCTCATAATTGTCGTCATACCTTCCGGGCCCATATGAGCAGGACACCTGGAACGTAAGTTCCTTTTCATAAAAATCCGCCCTGCTTATATTCAGCCCTATCACCCCTACCAGTATTATACGTCCTCTCTTACGGCTCATTTTGGCTGCATCTGATATCAGTTCATCTGTCTTTGCAGATGCGGTAATGATCACCCCGTCCGCGCCTATGCCGTCAGTAAGCTCCATAACACTTTTCACTACATCGGTGCCGTCCTTCGGGTTTATGGTTATGATACCCTTCTTCTTTGCTATGGCTATTTTACCGGCATCAAGGTCTATACCTATTACGCGGCAACCATTCGCCACAAGTAGCTCTGCCGTAATAAGCCCTATCAGCCCCAGCCCCACCACCACTATTGTTTCACCCAGTTGGGGATCACACAGGCGTATACCCTGTAATCCTATAGAACCAATAACAGTAAATGCAGCCTCATCATCATTCACATTATCCGGTATATGCGCGCACAGGTTTTTAGGCACACACACAAATTCTGCGTGCTGCCCGTTTGATGCCACCCTGTCCCCTATTGCAAAATCATTTACTCCTTCACCTACGGCTATGACTTTACCCACATTACAATACCCGAGTGGCAGGGGCTGCCCCAGCTTGTTGAATACTGCCGTTAAAGTTGGTTTGACGCCTTCCGTTTTTATTTTACCAAGCACCTGCTTCACCCGCTCAGGCTGTTGTAGCGCCTTCTGAAACATATTTGCCCTGCCAAACTCCACAAGCATCCGCTCAGTACCCGCAGATACTAAGGTTCTTGTTGTTTTAATTAGCAGGCAGCCTCTTTTTACCTTGGGCGCGGGCACTTCTTCTAATACGGTTTCTCCGTTTTTAAAAGATTGGATGATTTGTTTCAATGTATATCTCCTTAAGCGCAATAGATAAACAATAAATATACATTTTTATATTTATTATTTAATTGCAGTTTCCAGTTTGCAAAGGTAACGAATATAGGACATTTGAGACAGATATGTTGCTGCTCATCCGTAAAACTGAATAGACACAACACCGACAAGCCTCAAATGGGCAAAAAACCTATTATAGGCTATAACTCATCTAACAAAAAAGGCAAAATATATCAGTAGTGATTTGCCCAAAAAAGAATAATCCATGAAACATTAAAACGCTCATTCGACCTCACCCTCTCCTTGGGAGAGGGCCGGGGAGAGGCTCCTACTTCACCCCAAAAGAAAAACCAATAGCAGCAATAAGACCACCGGGGGAGATCAGATTCAGTGTATGTACAGAATTATCACTGATTGGCGTTCCTGCTGTCTGGTCAAATCTGTTAGTTCCCATCAACGGTATGGAATAGCCTAATTCTATGTAAAACCTGCTTCTGCCTCTTCCAAGGTTCCAGTAGCGGTATGCGGCTATAAGTAAGTTTGCCTGTGGGTTTAGTTGCAGCTCCACTGGTTCTGTGTAGCCATCTACCGTTTCCATATTCTCATTGAAGTCCTTTAGTCCGGTACAGTACGTAATTCCTGTGCCAAATGCCCAGCCCAGGTGACATGGCTTAAGAAAATACTTACCACCTACATAAAGCTTATCGCCCCATGAGCCTATACCTGCGCCACCCTCAACCGAGACATGTGGAGATACCGGAACATCTAATGTAACGCCAAGGATACCTGTGTTGTTATTAATACCGGTACTTATAGCAATATAGAAAGAAGGGCATTTACCCTTGGGTTCATTCTTTTTTTCTTTGTGGTGATGCTCTTTTGTCTCTGTGCCATCATTGCTTTGTCCGTATGTATAAAAGCTAAGCAGTCCGATAAATAAGGTTAGTATGGTCTTTTTCATAAAATATTTTGACTGCAAACTTATGGCTATTCCTGAATAATTCAATGATGTAATGGCCAATTAATATTTAACTTTGTCTTATTAGCATCCAATTAAATGCTTAAGCTTTTAGGATAAAAACCTAACGCATATGATCAGGAATATCTCTATTTCTATTACCCCTGCAGATGCAGCGGATGAACAGACCATAAAAAGGGTACTTGCAGAAGAATGTGGTGTTCCCACAAAACGCATCACCGGCTACACCATCCAGAAACGCTCTATCGATGCCCGCTCCCGCCAGGCACGCATTATTATACAGGCACAGGTGTTTATTGATGAGGCGGTAACAGAAGTCCCTGCTTTCGATCCTCAACTTCAAGATGTTACTAATGCACCGCATGTAGTCATCATAGGTGCAGGCCCTGCGGGCCTTTTTGCTGCACTGCGCCTCATTACACTCGGCTACAAACCCATCATCCTGGAGCGCGGCAAAGATGTGCGCAGCCGCCGCAGGGATCTTGCAGCAATGAATAAAGAAGGTATCGTCAACCCGGAATCAAACTACTGCTTTGGCGAAGGTGGTGCCGGTACTTACAGCGATGGCAAGCTATACACCCGCTCTACCAAGCGCGGTAATGTGCAGCGTATCCTGCAACTCTTTCATCACTTCGGTGCAGAGGCAGATATACTATATGAAGCGCACCCGCACATAGGCACAAACAAACTCCCACAGATTATCACCGCCATGCGGCAGCAAATAATCGAGTGCGGTGGAGAGGTGTTATTTGAAACAAAACTTAGCGACATACTTCTCGATGGCGATACAATAAAAGCTGTCAAAACCGCCACAGGAGATACGATACACTGCAAGTCTGTAATACTTGCCACCGGCCATTCCGCCCGTGATATTTTTACATTACTGCACAATAAAGGTATTACCGTTGAGTGTAAACCCTTTGCGCTTGGAGTACGCATAGAGCACCCGCAACTTATCATTGACCAGTCTCAGTATCACTGTCTCGTGCGCGATCCATACCTGCCACCTGCCAGTTACTCATTAGTGGCGCAGGAATATGGCCGGGGTGTATTCTCCTTCTGTATGTGCCCCGGCGGCATCATTGCTCCTGCTGCCACAGCGCCCGGCGAAATTGTGGTCAATGGCTGGTCGCCTTCCAAAAGGAATAACCCCTATGCCAACTCCGGCACCGTAGTGGCTGTTGATGAGCATGATTTTGCAGCATACAATTTCACCGGCCCGCTCGCGGCTATGCACTACCAGCAAATGGTAGAACAAAAAGCCTTTACAGTAGGTGGTGGGAAACTCGTTGCCCCGGCCCAGCGCATGGTCGATTTTGTTGATGGTAAAGTATCATCAACTATGCCCGACTGCTCCTACCTGCCGGGCATCCACAGTGCCGCTATCAGCGATGTACTCCCAAAAGAAGTAAATGCCGCACTGAAAAAAGCGGTTGTTGATTTTGGTAAAAAAATGAAAAGATACTTTACAAATGAAGCTGTGCTCGTAGCCACCGAATCCCGCACCAGCTCACCAGTCCGTATACCCCGCGACAAAGAAACTTTGCAACACATACAGATCAAAGGCCTCTACCCTTGTGCCGAAGGTGCCGGCTATGCAGGCGGCATCGTATCAGCCGCCATCGACGGAGAGCGCTGCGCTGAAGCAGCTATAGAGTATTTCAAAAAATAAATCTGAAAGATCTTTGCGTCTCTGCGCCTTCGCGGTTAAACCCGCAACAAAGTGATCGCCTCTTCGACAGGCACCATCTTCTGCTCACCTGTCACAAAATTCTTTACGCTCACCATGTTTTTCTCGCGTTCTTCATCCCCGGGAAGCAATACATAGGCTATACCGCGCTTGTTGGCATACTTCATTTGCTTATCAAATTTCGCAGCATCAGGATATATCTCAGCAGCTATATTAGCTGCTCTCAGTTGTTGTAGTATCTGCAGGGCATATGTTTCATTGTCCCCCCCAAAATTCAGAATAATGGCTTTTGTACCTTCCACGAGTTGCTCCGGAAAAACATTCAACTCTTCCATTACATCATATATCCGGTCTATACCAAATGACACCCCCACACCCGATAACCCCTTCAGCCCAAACAGTCCGGTAAGATCATCATACCGCCCGCCGCCGCCTATGCTGCCCATCTTTACAGCTTCACTGCTGCACACCACCTCTACTATAACTCCCGTATAATAGTTCAACCCCCTTGCCAGGCTTATGTCTACAACAATGTTGGATTTGCCATCCAAATTCCCAATTCCTGGTTCCAAATTCCCAAAGTACGCCAGCGTCTTACTCAACTCATTTATCCCTTCCATGCCCACAGCACTGTGCTGCATAATATCTGAGTAAGCAACAAGTTTTTCCTGGTTTGTTCCTTTTACATTGATCACTCTTTCTATCTGCCATATGCCATCGTCACTTATCCCCCGCTCTTTCAGTTCATTAGCTACACCCACCCAGCCTATCTTATCCAGTTTGTCCATGGCTATGGTTATATCCACCATTTTCTCCGGCATACCGCAAAGTTCAGCCAGGGCGGCAAGCAGCTTACGGCTGTTTACTTTTATGGTTACAGGCACCTTTAATTTCTGGAATGCACTTTGATATATACACAACAACTCCGCCTCATTTATCAGCGATGTGCTGCCCACCATATCCACGTCACATTGCCAGAACTCACGGTAGCGGCCCTTTTGCGGCCTGTCTGCACGCCACACCGGTTGCATCTGGTACCTGCGGAAAGGAAAAGCAAGTTCATTCTGGTGCATCACTACATAGCGGGCAAAAGGAATAGTGAGATCATACCGCAGCGCCCGCTCAGTAACCACCGGTGTCGAATAAGGCTTGCTCAGTATGTTGTTCCATTCACTGTTCAGCTTATCCTTATCGGCATCTTTCTTTTCATGCAAGCCGTTATTGAGTATCTTGAAAATAAGCCTGTCGCCCTCTTCACCATACTTACCGGTAAGCGTTGTCAGGTTTTCCATAGAGGGTGTCTCTAATGGCTGGAAACCATACAGCTCAAATATAATACGGAGGGTATTAAATATATATTGGCGCCTGCGCACTTCAGCAGGCGAAAAATCACGTGTTCCTTGTGGTATTGATGGCTTCATCTAATTTTCAAATTTTCAAATACCCTAATTTTCAAATTGGCGGTACTTCCTGATTATTGCATCACATGTTTTATCTATCATTTCATACACCGCTACATACCCCTCTTCGCCACCATAATATGGGTCTGGCACCGACAACGGCCTGTCATCCTTCTTTTTGTCACCCTGAGCGAAGTCGAAGGACAGTTCATTCAAAAAAAGACTCACCTTGCTCATATCCGCTTTTGCACCACCTATTTGTTTTATTTCCTCATACACATCGGTTGCCATGGCGTATATCTTATCATATGCTGCAAAGCTATCTGCCGTAAACTTCTTTGCCCGCTGCCCCGAAATATCTATACCATGCTCCTTACATATCTTCTGCGAAAAACGGTGCGGTGCCTCGCCTATGTGGTAAGACTCTGTTCCCGCCGATTCTATATCCCAGTCCAACCCATGCTGCTTTACCTTATGCCTCATTACCCCCTCTGCAATCGGAGAGCGGCATATATTGCCCAGGCAAACCATCAATATACGCATACAGCAAAACTAATAAAACCATAGCTATCCCGCACTATACCTCTTATACACTATAATTTATAATTTCACCCAAGATTTGTATCGTATATTACGTCTATATATAGTGAATATCATTGTAAGCATCATATAATTTCACTTCATTAATCGCTGATATGAAAAAAACAGTACTCCTTTTAAGCTTGTGTATCTTATCCATTAACTCATTCGCGCAAGGCCTTACTTTACAACAAGAACTGTACTATACCTGCAAGGTTTGGGGATTTGTGAAGTACTACCACTCCAATGTTTCTACCTGCAATGTAAATTGGGATAGTGTATTGGTAAGTGTTCTGCCCACGATAGAGGCCGCGACGAATGACAGCGAGTTTAACGATGCGCTTGATACCATGCTTGCTGCCGCTGGGCCAATGGCAT
>CAIJNJ010000198.1 GCA_903821975.1 uncultured Bacteroidota bacterium | reverse complement strand
GCCACTTCCGGCACCATAAAGGGCGCCATATCTATTTTACCGGTGCGGGAGCGCAGGAAAGCGATCACTTCTTCATCGGATGAGAAACGGTTGCCGAGGTTCACAAAATGCTTTGCCAGCAGGTCGTAGCGGTCGCGCATAAGGTATATGAATACATGGAGAAAATGTATGCCATCAAATACAATGGCATCATTGGCTACATACTCATCCAGTGTGTCCTTGAAATACGCGGGGTGTTCTGTCCAGTGCATAGTGCTCTGCAAGTGGTGACTGATGTGGTAACCATCGTTCCAGCATTTTACGTTGTACTTGGTGTTGATGCAGGTAACACTGTTCTTATAGGCATTGCCCGGATCATCGGCGGCAATAAATGCATGCTGTGCCCAGTTGCCCGTCATCGCTATGATACGGAAGGTAAAGAACGGCAGTATGAACACTACAAGCGTAGCCGGCCAGTTAATAAAGCACAGCCCTATGCACATGGCTATGAACAGCAACTCGCCGCGCACATACCTGTATAGCAGGCGCTTGCGGCGCTTGCGCACAAAGTAGGCGCAAAGGTGGTACATACCTGCAAACACGAATGTGCCCAGGTACCGGGAGAACCCGCTAATAGAATCGCGCTGGTATGGCATGGTGGTGCTTTCATCCTCGGGCATATTATTCTCGGGGTGGTGCATGCCTATATGGTGTGCATAATAGGTCTCCGGGGTTTGCCCGAAAAAAGGGCCGATGATCCAGGGCAGGTAATGGTTCATAAAGCCGTATTTAGCCTTGAACCACGGCCGGTGGCTGGTACAGTGCATCATGAGGCCGTAAGGGCCTTTAAAGGCCACATTATTGAGGTATTGGTACAGTATGGCTGCTACCCACCATACAGGACGGGACATGCCCGGCCAGTAAAGCAGCACTGCCAGCGGCAACAGCGTGAAGGTGATCTTTAATGTAAGGTATACAAATGGCAGGTCGCGCTCATCGCGGAGCAGGGACGCAAAAAAACGGTCTGCCGCTGATGTTGGTTTTGCAACGCCTGTAGGATCTGTTATGGTGCCTAATATCTTCATTTATAATGAGAAAATGTATGTAGCAAGATACATCAGAATTAGCAGAATTAAAGAATTAGCAGGATTTGATATGAATTAATTATGATAATGTTTTTCAGAAATCAAGAGTAGTTAACATAAACAACAAAGCCCCCGAAAACGGAGGCTTTGAATGATTTTACCTTAAAGGCTGGATATTACATACCCAGTATCTTCTGTATCTTTTTGTCGAATACATTCTTGGGGGCTGCGCCTACCTGCTTGTCTACCACCTGGCCACCTTTTATGAAGAGCACACATGGTATGCTGGTAACGCCATAGTTGATAGAAAGATTTGGGTTCTCGTCCACGTTCACTTTACCTACGTTTACCTTGCCTTCGTACTCCTTGTGCAGGGCATCGATAGTAGGGCCTAAAGCGAGGCACGGACCACACCAGGGCGCCCAGAAATCAATTACGGAAAGTTTATCAGCCTTGAGCACTTCTGTGTCAAAATTCGAATCAGTATATACTGCTGCCATTATTGTTGTTTTTTGTTTTTATAAAACACAAAGTTACGGCAATATATGATGGGATAGGAATAGAATAGGCATATAGGTGTATAATGTTTCCACATAGTGCTAACAATAGGCCATGGATATAGCTACTTAGGTCAAAAGGATATAATAGAAATTATACTATTTTTAAACAGATGATACAATATGTGGTTTCTTTGAAAGAAACTATTAATTTTATGCCATAGGTGGGTTGCAGGAGAATTTCCGGCGGCCATTAATTACCTTTGGAAAGAGGTTCCGCATAAAAAAGCATAACAATGAAACTAACAAGATCCATTATTGCAACTGCTATCATTACCCTATTGGCCATGGGCGCTGTTTTGTACACATCCTGCACCAAGGACCGCTGCGCAAAACTGGCCTGCCAGAACGGCGGCGCCTGCGTGAACGGTTACTGCTCCTGCCCCACAGGCTTTGAAGGCGACCATTGCGAGACACCCGTTACCACTACCCTGCTTTATTATAACCATACGCTTACCGATCTGACCCTTACACTGAACAATGTAGCCTATACCATACCTGCTGGGCACTCAAAAGGATTTACAGGTGGCTATGGAGATACACTTAACGGTAACGCATTTACCCGCGGCGACTATGGCGAAACCATAGTATGGGACAGCGTTAACAACACTTTCCCGCAATCAGGTACCCATGAGATAGATTTTCACGTAAGCTCTGATTATTTCTTCCTTGTGGTGCTTAACGACAGTTCTTCGTCATTGCTTAAAGAGATCAACCCCAACTACGGGCTGCCTACGGAAAGGGACATTATCCTCCCGCCTCCTTACATAGGCTTCCCGGTAACCAGAACTATAGGGTATTTTTACGCCAGTGCTGCATCTAACGTGCACATACTGTCTTCCACAAGATGGGGATGGAGCTTTACCTCGCTGGGCCTGCCTATGACACAGGACCAGGCCTATGAGGCAATAACTAACTAGGAATATTAGACTTCTTAGATAATAGAACCCCAAATGTTATTGGGTAACCCTGCCTACCGGCAGGCAGGCCGCAACGGGACAAAAAACCATTTTAAACCATTTAGCTACAAAGCGGTAGCCCCGATGGGGCATAATTGTATCTATATAATTACCATTGAATTATGCGAGATACCTCTTATCAGGCTTTATCCAGGTTGTATTTTATCTCTTCGTGCTCCTGCAGGTAGCGGATGAGTTCGTCATTGACCTCTATCTTTTTGCCCTGCGTCTTTAAGCGCACGCCCATAGCCAGGTCTTCGTCTTTTACAGTAATGATGAGCTCTGTAGTGCCGGGATGGCGTTTGATGTTGTCGCTGATAAAGGCTACAAAT